>JAKBBS010000038.1 GCA_021808425.1 Actinomycetes bacterium | reverse complement strand
AAAAAAAGACGTTCGGTCGGCACAACGGCTCAAGCCGGGGAGGGGCCCCCGGTGTTTCCTAGAGGATAACCCGGGTAGGACTGCTTGAACACTCCACTATGTAAAAGCACCTCCGCCGCAACGGTCCCAGTCGCCGGATCGCTCAAAGTGGTCCGGGTCCAATACGACTCGGTCCTTCGGCTCTGGCCGAGCCCCACGATCTCCTTGCGAAGCTGATACTCCCGCCCGGCGAAGACTGGACCATTGACGAGTCGGACCTCGAGGTCGAGGAACAGGCCGAGCGACGGGCGGCGTACCGGCCAGCGGCCACCTTGCTTGTGGGCGAGGACGCTGATCATCTCCATCGGTAGCACCGGGGCTCCCCACGGGGACTCGGCGCCTCCCTCGCTCGTATACCAGGGGTGCGCCTCGGTTATCCGGCACAGCTTGTCGGAAAGCGAGAACGGGTACCCGTCCCCGTTGCCGTTCTCGAAGTCCACCATCGCCCGACCGCTGTCCTCGACCATCCCCACCGACAGCTGGTCCACGACGAACAGCTCGCCCGGGTCGGCGAACGCTTCGAGGCGCTTCGCGAGTTCAGTCGCCGAATGTGACGGTCCGACTGACGCAGTTCCTTTGAGCACAGGCGTACCGTCCGCCTTGTGCGCCTCGATCTCCGCCATACCGGCCCCCTCAACACAAAGGGTCGCCTGCACCTCCTCGCCTTCGACGACCATCGTCTTAAAGTGGCAGCTGATGCATCCCCGCTCGAACCAGCTCTGACCCCAAACCAGATAGCAGAGGGGATCGAACTGGCTGAAGTGGGTGGGGGCTTCAATCGGCGCTCCCGTCAAACCTAGGGAGGTTGCCGTCGACGCGTCGTGGATGCTCGAATGGCCGTCGTAGCTTTGCTCTGCGAGCATCTGGGCAGGCTTGCGCCACGGCCCCGTCAATGTAACTCGGGTGTCAAAGGTCACGGTTCGACCCTAACAGCGCCGCACCGGTCGCGCACGATTGGAGCCGGGTGCCGGCCAACGCGGGGCTCGGCGGCGGGCTAGGCCGGCCCCCGGTACGAGCAGCCCGCCGTGCAGGTTTCGCGCACCACGACCTCGCTGAGGCGCAACGGTGGCGCTAGTAGTTTGGAGAAGCGATCCCAGATCCATTTGGCGAGGTTCTCGCTGGTGGGGTTGTCGAGGCCGTCCACGTCGTTTAGATAGCGGTGGTCGAGTTGGTCGAGGAGCGGGGCAAACGCCGTCTTTAAGTCCGCGAAGTCGACGACCCAGCCGAGCACCGGGTCGACGGGTCCGGCGACGCGAAGTTCCGCGCGAAACGAGTGGCCGTGCAGCCGCCCACATTTGTGGCCTTCGGGCACCGCCGGGAGCGTGTGCGCCGCCTCGAAAGTGAACTCTTTGAAGATCTCTGCGTGTTCGCTCACGGGATCCCCAGAAGCTTGTGGGTCTGCAAGCTGAGCCGCCACGCAGGGTGGTCAAGGCAGTAGCGAACGGCCGCGGCAGTGTTGTCTTCGAGGTCGGGACCGTCCATCGGCTGCAGGTAACGGTGTGGAAAATCAAATGCCAGCAGGCTTTCAGGGTCGAGGCCGTCCTGGGGGTAGACGACTTTCAGCTCGTCGCCTGCGTCTGCGACCGTCGGTGCCCCGGCCTTCGGGCTGACGCAAACCCAGTCGACGCCTGACGGAACGACTTTGGTGCCGTTCGTTTCGATCGCAATCTCGAATCCTCGATCGTGGAAAGCATCGATGAGCGGCTCGTCGAGCTGAAGCAGCGGCTCGCCGCCGGTGCAGACGACATACGGCACGCCCAGACGCGGACGGGGGGCATCCGAGGTCAGGACTGCGCTGCGATCCGCAGGCCACATGGCGGCTACCGCGCCTGCCAGGGACGCCGCGTCGGCGAAGCGGCCTCCACCCGGCCCGTCAACGCCGACGAAGTCGGTGTCGCAGAAACTGCAGGCGGCGTTCTGCCTGTGGCGTTCCCGCCCGCTCCAAAGGTTGCATCCCGAGAAACGGCAGAACACCGCCGGTCTGCCGGTGCGGGCGCCCTCACCTTGGAGGGTGTAGAAGATCTCCTTCACCCGGTACATGTCAGGAGAGAAGAGGATCTGCCACGCCGGCGTCTTCGAAGCCCTTCGCGCGTAGAAGGCACGCGTCGCACGCCTGGCAGGGCCGGCCGGTGGGGTGAGGGTCGTAGCAGGAGCTCGTCAGTGCGTAATCCACACCAAGCTCGCCTCCGAGGGCGATGATCTCCGACTTGGTCATCGACAGGAGGGGCGCGTGGACCTTGATCGTCGCTTTGCCTTCGACGCCGAGCTTGGTTGCGAGATTCGCCATCTTCTCGAAGGCCTCCAGATATTCGGGGCGGCAGTCGGGGTAGCCGCTGTAGTCGACGGCGTTGACCCCGATGAAGATGTCCGAAGCGCCGAGTGTTTCAGCCCACGCAAGCGCGAAAGCGAGGAAGACCGTGTTGCGCGCCGGTACATAGGTGACGGGGATCGCCTTGTCCATCCGGTCGACCTCGCGTCCTTTGGGGACCTCCACGTCGGCCGTGAGAGCGGACCCACCGAAGCGGCGCAGATCGATCCGGCTCACGACGTGGTCGGCGACCCCCATCGCGAAGGCGACTTTATGGGCCGCGTCGAGCTCCACAAGGTGGCGTTGGCCGTAGTCGAAGCTGAGCGCGTAACACTCGTAGCCGTCAGCCCTCGCTACCGCGAGAACCGTCGTCGAGTCGAGACCGCCGCTCACGAGGACCACCGCCTTGCGAAGCGCGCCGTCCTCCGAGCCCGTCGCAGACGGGAGGCGGGCGCTTGTCGAAGGCTCGTTCATTCCCTCGAAGCTACCAAGTCGGCGCTGAACGCCGACCACGTCGTCGCGGGAATCCGCGCCGGGACGCCTGGATGCCTAAGCTCGCCGGTTGTGGCCGAACTAGAAGTCAGAGGCAGCGACCTGGTGCTGCACATGCCGTTCCAGCAGAAGTTCCTCGGATTCCACCGCGACATCACCGTGCCGTTGAGCGCTGTCCGTCAGGTCAGGCCGGTCGACGACCCTTGGATGACCTTGCGCGGCCGGCGGATGGCCGGAACCGCGCTGCGCGGCGTGGCGGCGATCGGTACTTGGACCCACGGGGACCACCAGTACGACTTCTGCGTGCTGCGCCGCCAGCGTGCGGCCGTGCTCGTAGAGGTCAACGCCGGTCGATTCCGCCGGTTCCTGGTCGGGGTCCCAGACGACGTCGACGCCGCGGCTGAAGCGGCCCGTATCGCAGACGCGGCCGGGATCGCCCGAGGCTGACGGTCAGGTCTGCAGGTCGAGCAGCGAACCAGCAAGCCATTCCAGCTCGTCGGGCCATCCCGCTCCCCCGTCTAATCGCTCGGGGGACGCAGCGGGCCGCACCACGAACTTCGACAACCCTTGCTCGACTAGGCCGCCGACAAGCTCGCGGAGGGCGGACGAACCTACAGGCACGACTTCCCGGGTCGGCGCCGCCCCAGCCGGCCGTCTCACAAGCACGGGAGCGGTCCGGCGCGCCCGGTCCAGGTCGGAGTCGCGTCGTGCGTATGCGATCGAAAGACCGAAGTGCTCGGCGTCGATGACCCTTCCGACCGACGTCGCCTCGTCGAGGATCGCCTTTCTTATCACGCCGGCTTGCTGCGGGGACACCCTCGCGCCCAGCCATCCGTCGGCCACCCGGCCCGCTCGGCGTATAGCCCCCGGACCGGAACCTCCCAGCCAGATCTCCAACGGATCCTGAACCGGCCTGACCGCCAGGCGGGTGATAACACCGTCGCCCACGTCGACACCGTCACCCGCCCACCACGATCGAAGCTCGGGGATCATGTCCTCGATCGCTTCGCCGCGCCGGAGTCCGTTCGTGGCAAGCGCCTGGCGTTCACCCGGCTGGTCGAGCCCTGGGACGAGCGTCACGAGGAGGCGCCCACCGCTGAGGCGGTCGAGCTGCGCCAGACGGTTCGCGACGACGAAGCGGGTCGAGCCGAAAGGGATCACGTTGAGCCCGAGATGCATCCGCGACGTTCGCGCGGCCGCGAAGGCGACGCCGAGCACCGGATCGGTGTTCGCGAGCATCGGCACGTCCGACAGCCACACCGTGTCGAAACCTCGCAGCTCAGCCTCCGAAACGACGTCACCCAGCCGTCCGGGGTCGGGGGTCCCGGCGCCCACCGAGACCGCGAAGCGGACCTTCAAGCGACTACCGACTGATGAAGTGCCCGGGGGCCGAATCTCTTCAACGAAGCTCGCGCAGTCCAGCCATGATCTGCGAGGCGACACCTTTGTCGTCGTAAGGCATGTAGAGGCTGATCCGGTCGACGACGTCGCCGAAACGCTCGTGGAGGAGCGCCGGGATATCCCCCGGATCGCCGCGCACCGCGAACGCTTCGAGTACGTCGTCGCTGATCAGGCGGCCCATCTCCTCCCACTCTCCTCGCTTCGACAGCGCTGTCAGGTCAGGCTGGAGGTCCCCCCAGCCGTGCAGTTCGAGCACCGAGCGGTAGGCGGGGGTCGAGGCGTAGAACGCGATCTGCCTGCGCGTGCCCACCTCAGCTGCTGCTACAGCCTCGGCGTCGCTTCCTGTGACGACGAAAGCCGGATACGACAACTCGAAGTCGTCGAGGCTCTTCCCCGACGACTTCAAGACACCCTCCACCGCTGGCAGAGTGACCTCCCGCAGGTAACGCTCCGTGGTGAATCCATGGACCAGAAGTCCGTCGGCGACTTCGGCGGCAACTTTGGTCATCTCGGTGCCGACCGCTGCGAGGAACACTTTCGGAGCCCCGAACTTAGACGGTCCCGGGTTGAAGAAAGGTGTCATGAGGGTGTGCGTGTAGAACTCACCCCGGAAATCGAGTTTCGTGTCGTTCTGCCAGCAGTCCCAGATGGCCCGCATCGCAAGGATGAACTCGCGCATGCGGCGCGCCGGGTGCGACCACGGCATCGAGTAGCGCCGCTCGATGTGAGGTTTGATCTGCGAGCCGAGGCCCAGTATGAGGCGACCACCGGAGTAATCGTTTAGATCCCAACCCTGGTTGGCCAAAGTCATCGGGCTACGACCGAAAGCGACGACGATGGCCGTGCCGAGAGTTATCCGCTCTGTGTGTTCGACGGCAAGGAGAAGGCTGTAGAGCGGATCGTGTCCGGTCTCGGCAGACCAGATGCCGTCGTAGCCGGCCTCCTCCGCTTTGCGGGCCGCCCGGCCCGCGCCTTTGAGGTCACTGCCGATTCCGCCGTCCACGAGCATGACACAACTCTAACGCCTCGATCGCTCATCATGCGCGGGGGCGCTCAGTCCACGAAGCGGATGCCGGGTGTTGCGACTTCGCTGCCGTCGGAGCGGATCATGTAGGCGTCGACCCCGTCGAGTCCCGAAATCTGCTCCCATGCGAGGTCGCCTCCTACCGCAAGGGCGGTGGCGAGCGCGTCGGCTATCGCAAGTCGGGGGCCGGTTACTGTCGCCGACGCAACGGCTTCGACAGGCGATCCGCTGCGGGGATCGACGAGGTGCGCCCCACGTTCGTAGCTCCCCGACGTTGCTACCGCCGAGTCCACTGCCAGCACGCACGCAAGCGCTTCGCGCTTCCATGGATGTTGGATCCCCACAGACCAAAACCCGCCCCCCTCGGGGAGGCCGGCTACTGCGATGTCGCCGCCTCCGTTGACTAGGGCCGCCTCGACGCCCGCCCCGCACAGCACGTCGAGCGCCAGCTCGATCGCCCATCCTTTGACCAGGCCGGTGGGGTCGACTCCTCCTGGCATTGCCCACGGATCGAACCAGCCGCCTGAGCGCTCCCGGGCGTGCTCGCATAGCTCGAGCACCGTCGACACCTGCGCCGGGGCTTCTGTCATCGATATCTCGCCGCGCCGGAGACGGCTGATCGGGCTTGCCGGTTTCCAGGTGCTGAACACGTCGTCGACACTGTGAAGCAGAGCGCAGGCGGTTGCTACGGCGTCGAGCAACGTTTCCTTGGGCATGGCGTACCTGAAAACTCGAAAGGATACGACTGTGCCCATCACCTCCTCGTCGTGTGAGAAGACGGCCGAGTCGCGCGCGGCCGGGCTCACCGCCGACTTGGGTCACACGACGGATAGGTCATGGAAAATGCAGCTTGGTCAGCGCCGACTGGACTGACTGCGCGTAAGCGTCACTGGTGTAAGTGGCGCCGGAAATGCCATATACCTTGAGGCTTTGAGCTTTGAGAATCTCGCCTCGCAACGTCGGTATCACCTGGTTCGCGATTTGCTGCGAATAGCTTTCAGCTGTCTGAAGGTTGGCGACGGATATGTCGGTGATCTTGGAACCGGTGATCGTGACTTTTACCGAGATGACGCCGTAGCCGTACTGCGCCGCAGCGCCGATAGCGCTGACCGGCCCGGAGGACCCGGTCGGGGCAGCCTTGGGTGTTGTCGTCGTCGACGTCGCAGACGACCCTTTGGCGCTGCCGCCAGCCGCCGTCTTGTTCGACGACGACGGAGGCGCAGAGGACGCTGAGGACTTCGAGGTGGAACCGAGCGCCCCGGCGAGCGAACCGGACGTCGTGTTCGAATGGAAGGTGAGGACCCCGGCTAGGCCGGCAACCGTCGCCCCGATGACGGCAGGATAACGCTTCATCTGCTTCGCTCCATACTTCTAGGGCTGGTCACCAACTGAAGATCTCCCGGTGCAGGGAGCCGTCCGGTACACCGAGAATCCGGCCCGCCTCGACGACGTCCTCGACGAGACCGGGCGGACCGAACACATACAGGTCGCGCTTCGCGAGGTCCGGGATCAGCCGGCGCAGCTCCCGGCCCATTCGCGACGTGTCGGATCGTGCCCCGATCATCTCGTGGAGTGTCCCTTTGCGGCGTCGGACGAGCTCTGCGACCTCGTCGCGAAACACGACCTGGTCGGCGGTCGTGGCTCGAAGCACGACAACCGGGTTGGCGTCGCGTGGCAGGTCCTCCAGCAGGCAGCGTGTGGCTGTGACGCCGATCCCTCCGGCGACTATGGCAACCTTAGCTCGCCTGCGGGCGTCCGCGGTTATGGCTCCGTACGGACCCTCGACTGCGACCCGTGTACCCGGCGTCAGCGCTGCGAGCGCAGACGAATGGTCGCCTATCGCCTTGACCGTGAGGCGCATGTAGGGCGGCCTCGGCATCGCCGAAAGCGAGTAGGGGTGGGCGTGCCACCACAGGTCCCTCGTGAGGAACCTCCATGTAAAGAACTGTCCGCCCGAGAACGCGAGCCGGTCAAGGTGGTGTCCCGCGACGACGATCGACGTGACCCCCGGCGCCTCGGGGCGAACTTCGACGACCTCCAGCCGGTAACGCAAACTCCGCACGACCGGAAGCCCGAACCGGAAGACCACGACGGTTCCAGCTGTCGCAGCCCACACGACGCTCCAGATGATCTGCGTGAGCGGATGACCGACGAAAGCCGGCCCGAGGATCAGCACGTGGGCGAATGACAAAGCCAGTGCCAAGTACATGTACAGGTGCAGCACCCACCACGTCTCCCGTCGCATCCGCATCCGGATGGCCCGAATCGACGCAATGCCGATGGCGACCATCAATCCGAGAGCAACTGTGGCAGCGAGAATGTCGGGATAGGAGCTGATCAGCTTGCCGACCTCGGCCCAGGCCCCTTGATGGGCAGCCTGCGCGTAGCCGACAGTTATGAGCACTGCGTGAGCGAAGATAAGACTGAGCGGCCACGGCGACAGCCATCGATGGACGCGCAGCATCCCGTCCTGGCCGATGATCCGCTCTAGGAACGGTATCCGCGCGACGATCAGCACCATGACCAGGGCGAGGTACATGCCTGCGAGCCCCGTCAGGCTTCCTATGAACGTGACGCCGCCTCCGGGAAGTGAAAGCTCGCTGCTCGTCTCGGTGGCAACCCCGAGCGCGATCACCGCGACCAGGCCGGCCGCAGCCACAGCGGCAGCAGCACGCCCGAGCTCCGGCCGGGCGATCGGCGCTCTCGGCCCGCTCCTTCGGCCGCCCTTCGATCTACCTGCCGTCTCGGCGTTGGGGTCGAACATCCCCGCAAGCTTGTCGGCCCTGGGCGTGACGGTGCTCATCGGCTAATAACCTATTGGCGGACCAGCTTAATGCGCGATGAAAACGTTGTAGTCGCTGCCGTTGTCGCTCAGGACAGGACACGCTTCGCTACAGCGAACGCTGCGTTGGCGGCAGGCACGCCGGCGTATATCGCCGTTTGGAGAAGAACCTCGGAGATCTCGTCGTCGGAAAGGCCGTTGCGCCGTGCGGCGACGAGATGCAGTTCGAGCTCGTCGACGCGCCCGAGCGCCGCCAGGATTGCGACAGTGATAAACGAGCGGGTCCGACGGTCGATTCCTGGGCGCGTCCAGATGTCTCCCCACGCGTAGCGGGTGATGAACTCGGAAAAAGGTTCGCTGATCGCGGTAACAGCGCTCTCAGCTCGATCGACGTAGGCGTCGCCGAGCACTTCCCTCCTGGTGCGCCGGCCGCGTTCCGCGACGCTCCCGGCAATATGCTCGACGACCGCCGCCGTAAATCTCTCCGGCTGTTCCATATTGACGAGATGCGCCGCCGGGCTGATCACCTGCAGCGAAGATCCAGGGATCGCTTCAACTAGCTCCGCCGCGTCGCCAATCGACACAGATGGGTCGCTTCGCGCTGCCAGCACAAGGGTCGGAGCTTCGATTCCCGCCAGAAGCTCACGAAGATCCACGTCGCGAAGCGCGGCACAGCATCCCGCGTACCCGGCGGGGTCGGCCGCCTCGAGCATCGCTGCAAGCGTGGAGCGCACTTCGGGGCGGCCGGCGACGAAAGCTTCGGTGAACCATCGCCCGACGAGAGTGTCGAGCAGGGCCACGGTGCCGTCGCGGCGGACCAGGTCCGCCCTGTCCGTCCACGCCTGGCCGGGCGGCCAGTACGCTTTGCTGGCGGCGACCACTAGACGCTCGACGCGACCGGGGTGGCAGGCTGCCAACCACATGGCGACCGTGCCTCCAAGGGAAAGACCCACCACGTTCGCTCGGGTCGCGCCTACAGAGTCCATCACCTCCAAAAGGTCGGCGCCGAGGTCCTCGATACGGTAGGAGCCTGGCGGAGCAAGGCTGCCCCCGTGGCCTCTGTGCTCGTAGCGAACCACCCGGAAACGGGAACGTAGGACCGACATCTGCGGCTCCCACATTTCCGACGAACTGCCGAGCGAGTTCGAAAGTACAAGCCACGGAGCGCCCGCCGGCCCGTCGACGCGTACCTTCATATCTTCAGTCATTCGGTCCTCCCGTTTGTCCAGGATGTCATCCGCGACGGCGTATACGTGCCTGATAGGACTCGATCGCCCGATCCACCCAAACGTCTGTCGCCCCCAGGTAGCCGCCGGCATCAAAAAGTGCCTCCAGATCGGCACGGTTGCAGACACCCGCAACACCGGGATCTGCGAGCAGTTCGTCCACCATGTCCGATGAGCCGGTGGAGCTGGAGCGTGCCAGCGCACCGGCGACTGCCCGCTTCGCGTCTGCGCGCCCGAGACTTGTCGCCAGATGGAGAACGGCCCTCTCCGAGAGCAACGATCCCGCACGAAGAAACACGTTCGCCGCCATCGCGGCCACGTCCACTTCCAGGCCGGCTACGGTCTCGGCTGTCCGCGACACAGCGCCGCCGGCCAGGGCGAGGATGTCGCCGAGGGTCTGCCACTCCACCGGCCACGAGACGAGGTGGCGCTCGTGTTCGCCGGCCAACGATTCGAGCATCCCACCGGCGAGCACGGCGCAACGCCTGGCTGCCGCACCGACGGCTGCGGCGCCCACCGGGTTGCGCTTGTGGGGAAGCGTCGAGGACCCGCCCCGACCGCTTCCGCCCGGCTCGGACGCCTCGGCTACCTCCGCCTGCATGAGAAGTGCGATATCACCCGATATCTTCGCCGACGTGCCGGCTACCACGGCGAGCGCATTCGAGACGGACACCATAGGGGCGCGGGCCCCGTGCCAGGGCATGGCCGGTGCTCGAAGCCCCAGCAGGCCGGCGTAGGCCTCGACTACGGCGGGGCCGTTCGAGCCGAGCGATGCCAACGTCCCGACTGCCCCACCCAGCTGCGCCGGGAGGCTGTCCAACGCCGATTCAAGGGTGTCGGCACCGTCGATGACAGCGAGCAACCAGCCCGCCGCCTTCAACCCGAACGTCGTCGGCAGTGCTGGCTGAAGGAGCGTCCTGCCGGTCATGAGGCTGCCCCGGTGAGTTTCGGCGAGAGCGGCGCAAGCGCCTGACAGGCGTTCCGAGTCGCGGACGATGATTCGGCCTGCACTCTTGGCCACGAGTACGGCGGCGGTGTCGAGGATGTCCTGGCTCGTGGCACCCCAGTGCACCCAGTCACGGCCGGCGTCGTCGACGAGAGCGGTCAGCGCGTCCACGAGGGGGATCACGGGGTTCCCGCCGCTTCGCGCGCCACGCGCGATGGAAGCTAAGTCGAAGTTCTCCGGCTTCGCCGCGGCCTCGATACTGCCGGCAGCCGCCACCGGGATGACCCCCGTTGCCGCCTCTGCTCTCGCAAGAGCCACCTCGGCGTCGAGCATCGCTGCCAGCCAAGCTTCGGATCGGGTCGCGTCGAGAAGCTCCTCTGTGGTGACGATGAGATCAAACAGACCCCCGCTTGGATTCGGAGTCCCCACGAGCCGGCCGATCAGCTCGTGAGGAAGCCGCCGTCGACGGGCAGGGCGACCCCCGTGATGTAACCGGCGGCTGCGCTTGCCAGGAAGACCACCGCTGCCGACAGCTCGCTCGGATCCCCCGCCCGCCCGACCAGTGCGCGGGGGAGTTGCGCTTCCATGTAGCCGGGCGGGTACTGCTCGGTCATCTCGGATTCGAAGAAGCCCGGTGCCACCAGGTTGACCCTGATACCCTTGCGCCCCGTCCACTGTGACGCCAGGTCGCGGGTGAGGCCTATCAACCCGGCTTTGCTCGCCGAGTAAGCCGCCTGGGGAAGGTTCGCCGTGGTGAACCCCAAGACGCTGCCGATGTTGATGATGCTCGAACCCGGCTTCATCACCCTCCCGCAGCACTGTGCCATCCAGTACGCCCCGTTCAAGTTGACGTCGATCACTTGTCGAAACTGCTCGGGCGTCTCCCTGGTGGCCGGGTATGCCGTCCCGAGCCCAGCGTTGTTCACTAGCACGTCGACTTTCCCGAACTCTCCCATGGTTTCGTCCACCAGGCGTTGGCAGTCGGCCGGCGAGGAGACGTCGGTCGGAACTGATATCGCCCGCCTGCCCGCCTTCTCGACGAGCGCCGCGGTTTCGCCGAGTCGATCGACCCGTCTCGCTGCGAGAGCGATGTCTGCGCCGGCTTCGGCGAGATGCCGGGCGAACGCAACCCCGAGACCCGACGAAGCCCCGGTGACGATGGCAACCTTGCCGTCCAAACGAAACATGTCCAAAATACCCACAGCTCGCCTCCTTCTGTCGAATCGGTACCGTGCCATCAGGATGCGGGCACCCTCGCTACGTTAGAGCCTCACACGGCTCGGCGGGGCGGCCCGCTGTTGGGCAAAAGTTCGGCAAGTGTTCACCTCGGCGCTACCCGGAGGTCGATAGCCGTTCACTTTGGTTAGTTACGTTCGCAACATGAGAAAAGTTAAGGTTCAATCTTTCGCGTCGTCACCGGCCTTCAAGATCGCCGGGACCGCCCTCGCCCTTGGCACGGCGCTGACCGCATGCTCGAGCGGAACGAAGGCGGCGTCGAGCGCGACCGTCGCCTCGAGCCCGTCCACTACGGCTACGGCAACTGCAGCCACGACCCCCGCTGCGAAGGTTCCCCTGGTCGTCTACGCAGCAGAAGGCTACGACAGCGCTGAAGTGAAGGCGTTCCAGGCCGCCACCGGGATCCCCACCAAACTGGAGGATCACAGCACCGGAACCCTTCTGGCGAAGATCCAGGCCGAAGGCTCCAACCCTCAGTGGGGGATCTTCTGGTCAGACGGTGACGGAGCCTACGCGGCTTTGGACAAAGCCGGCATGCTTCTCAAAGGCTTCGAACCGAACACCGGCACGCTCAACGCTCTCGGCCAGAAGGAAGTCCCGGCCGACCAGAGCTACATCCCGACCGGCCTCACCGTCGCGGGTGCGCTCGTCTACAACAGCCAGGTAGTGACAACTCCACCGACATCATGGTCGGATCTCACCACGGCGGCATGGAAGGGAAAAGTCGGGATGAACAACCCGGCGGTATCGGGGCCGACGTACAGCTTCGTCGCAGGTATGTTGAACGAGCTCGGCGGGGTCACGCAGGGCGAGCAGTACTTCTCGGCCCTCGCAGCTAACGGACTGCATGTCTACGCCACGAACAAAGTTACTCTCACCGCCCTGCTCCAAGGCCAGATAAGCGCAGCGATCGTGCAGAACTCGGCCGGAATCGGCTTCGAGTACAAGTACCCCCAGATAAAGGTGGCCTACCCCTCGCAGGTCACCGCGCTACCCGGCGTGATAGGCATCGACGACAAGGTCTCGGCTGCCGAGCAGGCGGAAGCGAAACAGTTCGCTGACTTCGTCTACTCACCAGCCGGTCAGCAAGTGATGCTGAGCGGGGACCCTCACGGCGACTCGTTGTTCTTCCCGATTATCAACGGAACCAGCCAGCACAAGCTCGTGCCGCCTCTGTCGTCGATTCCGATCCAGTTCATAGACCCCTACAAGTGGGGACCACTGGAGGGGACGGTAAACCAGTGGTTCACTGCACACGTGGTCAACGGTTGACAGGCTCGCAAGGGCCGGTCGAGTCGCCGGCCGTCACTGTTATTCCTTCATCCCTTCGCCAAGCCGCCCGGCGCACCCCGGGCGGCTTGGCCCGTTTGGGGATAGCGGTGGTCGTGGCACTGCTGCTGGTGCTACCCCCGGCGTGCTTCCTGATCCAGGCGGTATCGCCGCGCTTGTTCGACCAGGGCACGTCGTGGTTGACGTGGTCCAACGTGTCATCAGCCCTTAGCGACGGCTTGGGCAGGGCGATGCTCGACAGCATCGCGGTATCACTCGGCGCGGGACTGCTAGCGATCGTTTGCGCAGCGGGACTTGCGTTTATATCAGAGAGGACAACCGCACCCGGCCGTAAGCTCTTCGTGTTGTCCCTGTGGGCTGTCCTACTCGTGCCGTCATATCTCGTCGCGGTCGGCTGGGAGGAGATCGTGCTGCGGTCCGGGCTGATGAGCGCCGTCGGCTTGTGGAACCACACGGTCCAGCACCTCGTCCTCGGCCCAGTTGGCGTGGCCGTCGTACTTGGACTCAAGGGAACACCGTTCGCCTACTTCGCTCTCGCCCCGTCAATGGGGGCCCTCGGCGGCGACATCGAGAACTCTGTACGAGTCCACGGCGGGGGACGTCTCGCTGCTGTCAGGGTCATCGCCCCGCTACTGCTCCCAGCGATCATGTCGGGTTTCGTCATCGTGTTCGCCGAGTCGATCGGTGACTTCGGGGTCGCCACGACGATTGCGGCATCTGCCCATTTTCCTGTAGCCACCTACACGCTTTACGAATCGATCGCCACCTTCCCAGCCAACTTCGGGGTGGCCGCGGTAGTCGGCTGGGCGCTGATCGGGACCGTCGCCGTCGCCTTGGCGATCCAACACGGCCTACTCGGCTCACGGAGCTTCGCCATCGTATCCGGGCGGACCCGTGCAAGCGTGCCGCGGTCCCTCGGACGTTCAGGCAATGCCGTCGCAGTCGTCTTCGCGTCCGCAGTCTTCGCTGCGGCACTCGGCGTCCCGCTCCTCGGTGTCGTGTCGTCCTCACTGCTCGTGCCGTTTAGCGGACTTCATTTGAGCTCCTTCACCGTTTCCAACTACAGCGGGCTTCTCGGAGTTTCGGGTCTCGGAGGCCCGATCCGCTTCTCGGCAGAGATCGGCTTCGTCTGCGCTATGGCCACCGTGACGTTGGGAGCGATCATGGCCCGGACGATGGCCTCATCGAGAAACGGGATAGGCGGGAAACTACTCGACATGGCATTACTTGTTGCAGTAGCACTGCCAGGAGTCGTGTTTGCAGCCGGCTACATCTTCGCTTACGACCTCCCGCTTCTCACCCACGCAGGAATAGTCCTCTACGGTACAGTCCCACTCCTTGGAATGGCCTACGTTGCGAACGCCGTTCCACAGTCGTCGCGGATCATGCTAGGACCTTTCTCGCAGATCCACGACTCGCTGCTGCACGCAGCGAGAGTCCACGGCGCAGGCTGGGCGAGGGCATGGCGCAGTTGCGTCCTGCCTTTGCTTGCGCGCCCGCTTCTTTGGGCGGCGCTGCTTGCGTTCTCGGCATTGTTCCTCGAACTGCCGATCTCGGAGTTGCTAGCACCTCCCGGAGTCGTTCCGGTGTCGGTTGCGATCCTGCAGGTTCTCGGAAAGGCGAACATAGGCGAAGGGACCGCTCTGTCGGTAGTCGCAGTGCTATTCACACTGACAGTTGTCGGTGCGGCCCTCGGGCTTTTCCGGCTCCTCGCACCAGTCGGGTGGCGTACATGGCAAAGGACCGCTCCGTCGAAGACCTCCGTCGACGCCAAAGTCGAACCCGCAGACGTGCCGACTGTCACCGACGATCCAGCAGGCGAACTTGCGGGTGTGTCGTCATGAGTTTCGCCTCCACAAGGTCAGCATTGGAACGGGCAGCATCGCAGCGGACAGGATCAGGCGGCGACCGACCAATGGCCGTGATGGTCGAGGGACTGTCCAAAAGCTTCGGGGCGAAGGTCGCCGTCGACGGAATCGACCTCGCAGTCGAGCCCGGCCAGTTCATGGTCCTGCTAGGCCCGTCAGGCAGCGGCAAATCCACGCTGCTTCGCTGCGTAGCCGGCATCGAGCGCCCGAGCGAGGGCAGCCTTCGCATCAACGGGACCCAAGTTGACGGTCCGGGAACGCACCTCCCGCCTGAAAAACGCGACCTCGCGATGGTCTTCCAGGACTACGCCCTCTGGCCGCACATGACCGCAGCGCAAAACGTCGCTTTTGCACTGCGCCGGAGACGCCTGAACGCCGACGAACGCCGACGGCGTTCACACCTCGCGCTCGCACAGGTCGGCCTTGGAGGGCTCGAGGCTCGCTACCCCGGCCAACTCTCCGGCGGTGAGCAGCAGCGCGTTGCGCTGGCGCGGGCACTCGTCGCCGAACCGAGCCTGCTCCTCTTCGACGAGCCGCTTTCGAATCTGGATGCGGACCGCCGCGAGCAGCTTCGCGTCGACATCGGAGCCATGGTAAGACGCCTCGGCGCCGCCGCCGTCTACATAACCCACGACCAGGCGGAGGCGTTCGCCCTGGCCGACGCTGTCGGTGTCCTCGAACAGGGCGTTCTCGTCCAGGTCGGCGCTCCCGAAAGTATCTACCGTGATCCAGTGAGCGAGTTCGTGGCTCGCTTCACCGGACTGGCAGGGGAGCTTTCGGGAACGGCGAAGGAGTTCGACGGCCAATTCATGGTCGTCGACGTCGACGGCTGCGAAGTCCAGGGACGTCCGATGCTCGGCTCGGTGCCGAGCATCGGGGAACCGGTGAGGATCCTGGTCCGCCCGACGGCAGTGCACTTCGCCCACGACGACCTGGCGGGCAGCGCTCGACTCGGCGCAGTGGTGCTCGACAGCGCCTTTCGTGGATGGGGCTACGACCACGTGATCGAAGTAGCCGGAGGACGGAGAATGACCGGGGTACCCGACGTGCACCGGTTGGCTTTCGATTCGAGGACCGAGGTCAGCCTTTCGGCCGACGGGTGCCTGATCTTTCCGGACAGGTCGAGGCGTTCTTGACCGCCCCGCAACGTCGAAGGCGCCCGCTCTGTCCGGTATCGCAACCATGCACTTGTAGGCTGGCAGCACAGATGAGGACTTTCCTTTGAACTCAGGAGCTTTGTTCCTTGCTGTCTTCCTCGCCTGCGCCGTCGAGGCGGTCGAGGCGACGACGATCGTCCTCGCTGCGGGAACAGCACGCGACTGGCGATCCGCGCTGATAGGAGTCGCGTCCGGCCTCGCCGTCCTGGCGGTAGTGATAGCGGCGTTGGGACCGGCACTATCGGCGATACCTCTGCGAAGCCTCCGACTGTTCGTCGGCGCTCTCCTTTTGATCTTCGGATTACAGTGGCTCCGCAAGGCGGTGCTTCGCGCCAGCGGCCACAAGTCCCTCCACGACGAGGACAGGATCTTCCGCGAGCAACTTGCGGCCGCCCGGGCAGCCGACAACCGTTCCGTCGGGCTGGTCGGTGACTGGTACGCGTTCACTTTGTCTTTCAAGGGTGTCGTACTCGAAGGACTCGAAGTAGCGTTCATCGCGCTCACATTCGGCTCCAATCAGCATGACGTCCCCCTCGCAGCGCTCGCCGCGGTGGCGGCGGTGCTGGTCGTCGTGGCGCTCGGGGTCGTCGTTCGCGCACCGCTGTCACGGGTGCCTGAGAACACGATGAAGTTCGTGGTAGGGGTCATGCTGATCTCCTTCGGGACATTCTGGGGTGCCGAAGGAGCGGGCGCTCGCTGGCCTGGATCCGATGCCGCACTCCTCGTAGTTGTTCCCGCTGTGGCGCTGTTCGGGCTGGCCCTCGTAGCCGTTTCGAAGCCGTCCGCTCCCGGCGGAATCACGCCTGAGCCGTCGCCGAGTTCGCCCACCTCCCCGCGAGCCGGGTTCTGATGCGACGGGTGAAAGCCTTTCTTGCGTTCTGCTATGACTTCGTCGTCGGTGACGACTGGACTGTCGCAGCGGCCGTCGCTGCAGCTCTCGCTATCACCTACGCCGTCAGCAAGACGAGCGTTCCCGCATGGTGGATCGTGCCGGCTTCGACCGCCGTAATTTTTCCGTTGAGCCTGCGCAGGGCCACGCGGCGTGGGTGAATGAAATCCGACGTAAGACAAGGGGTCTGCAGGTAGGCTCAGCCGTGCGGCGGCGCTCTGTCAGGGGCTAGCGTCTCGTATAGAGTTAATGCGTGATTTGCGGACGCACGAGGTGGATCAAACCCCGTCTTGGATTACGCACCACATGATTCCGTGCCGCTGCGGGCATCAGCAGCGGCACTATAGACATGACCCACTACCTCCCTGCGGGAGGAGGACCGGCGCCCGGTGGCCCCGGACGCCCGATCTTCGCCGCTAAGCGTCAGCGTAACTGGCCCCTCCTTGCGCTCCTCGCCGTTGTCGCTGCGGCAGCGATCGTCGCGGTGTTCCTGCTGCCGGGCAGCACCGTGGCCGGGAAGCAGACGACCGCCCTTTCGAGTCGCCCTGATCCCGGAACCACCCCGCCCAAGGCGACGACTGCACCGACGAGTTCGACTTCGACGTCCACCTCTACCTCCACAACCACTGTCGCTCCTCAGGCGACCTGGCGGATCGCATGGGGTTCGCCGATGTCGTGGGGCTACGGGGTCGCTTCTGACGCTACGGTACGCGACTTGGCGACCGTCGCTCTCGGTGGCCAGGCGGTGAAATTTCGCGTGTCGAACCTGTGGGGCACTTCGCCGCTGACCATTGGAGCGGCGACGCTAGCCGAGTCCGCAGGAGGGTCGGCGATCACGCCTGCCACGACCCACACGGTGACCTTCGGGGGTTCGCCGCAGATCACGATCGCCCCAGGTAAAGAGGCCTACAGCGACCCAGTAGCGATGGCGGTGACCCCCAACGAGACCCTCGCTATCAGTCTGTGGGTGCAAAGCACGACGCTGGTGAGCTTGCACTGGTGCTGTAAGACAAGCTCGACGCGCGTGTTCTTCACACCGAACGGACGGGGCAATCTGTCGTCGCAAGCCAACATGCAGGGCGTCGTCTACCCAGGAACCCAGATTCGATTCGTGGACGCCGTGGACGTGCTTGAAACGACCGGGCAGCCGAGCATCGTCGTCGTCGGCGACTCCATCACCGACGGGTACAACAGCACACTGCGGTGGACCCACGTGCTCCAGGAGCGGATCGACACACTGCCGGCGGACCAGCAGCGAGCGGTGATCAACGAAGGGATCAGCGCCAACGCGCTCCTCCCACCAACGCCGACCTCGCCAACCGACGACACGAAAAGCGGTGGCCTGCCAGGCTTGTCACGGCTCGCTAACGACGCTCTCAACCAACCCGGCGTCGGGGAGGTCATCCTGTTCCTCGGCACCAACGACCTGTGGTTCGGCTCCACCGCCGCTCAGCTGATCCAAGGCTACCAGCAGGCGATCGCCGCGGCCCACAAGGCAGGCGTGAGGATCATCGGTGTGACCCTCCTGCCGCGTGCAACCGACAAGGACGAGTACTGGAGCCCGGCCGACCAGGCGAACCTCGTGACAGTGGACAACTGGATTCGTACGTCGGGGGCCTTCGACGGAGTCCTTGATATGGCGCCGGTCGTCGCCGACGTCTACAACGGGCAATGCAATCCCACCGCCATGTTCCCCCCATACGATTCAGGCGATCACCTGCACCCGAACCCGGCAGGGCAGACGGCCATCGCGAACGCGATCAATCCTCAAACCCTCCAGCTGCCGGCCATGGCGCAGGTTCCTCCTCTCGTCGCAGTGACCCCGACCCCTGGATGCAGCTCCGCAAACGCAGCGTGATCCGGTGAACGCTCCTTCGGAGAGAGGACACTCATCCGGGAGACGCTTGGACTACGAAGCCCCGGTATGACATTCGAGATCGATGACGCCAAGCGGCACTCCGCAAGATTGCGCTGGGACGACCTCGACTTCTCGGCGTTCGAGGACGAGCCGCTTCGCCCCGACGCCCTGCGCTGCGTTCGCTACATGCACGACGTCGAGTTCCATACCTCGTGCTACCTGCGGGACCTGCTGCTCGGCCCGGCGCACCACGACCCGAACCTGACATCGTTCCTGTCCATCTGGGCGTTCGAGGAGCTCTGGCATGGCGAGGCACTTGCGAGCGTGCTCGCCGCCCACGGCGAGCCGTCAGGCTCTTCACGAATAGGAACGATGCGAGACAGCCTGGGCATTGCGGACCGGATAAGGCCGCTAGCCATGCTTGCCGGGACCTGGACGATCGGAGCGGACCTGGTCGCGCTTCAAATGGCGTGGGGCGCGGTCAACGAGATGACAACCCAGGCCGGTTACGCTCTCCTCGCGGCGAATGCGGACAACCCTGTTCTCACCCGCCTGCTCAAGAGGATCATGCTCCAGGAGGGGAGGCATATCAGCTTCTACACCTCGCAGGCTCGAACCCGCCTCGCATCGAGCCGGAAAGCTCGCCGGGTAACCCGGAGCGCCCTGAGGCACCTGTGGTCGCCCGTCGGGTCGAAAGTGATGCCAAGGCGCGAGACGCAACATCTGTCCCGGTACCTCTTCGCCGGGCCGGACGGCGCGCGAGCTGCCCAGCGCATTGACCTGAAGGTGGGCGCGCTACCAGGCCTCGCGGGATTGAACCTTCTGCAGAACTGGTTCTCGCGCCTTCCGTAAGCGACGAATTTCCGCTTCCGACGGGTTTGTAATGAGCTGCTACAGCAGCGCAGGCTTCAGCTTCCTTACCTTCAAGTAGTAAGACGAGACTGCCGACGCATCATCAGTGTTGAATTCTCCGCGGCCAGCAGGTTGGAGGGCCTGGTCGACCGACAGTCGCGCGACAACCGTCACGAGCCGGCCGCTGCGAAAATCAGTAAAAGTACGCAATACCTGGTTCCCGAAGACTCGCTCGTGGTTCGCGCTAGGTGCGCCAATAGAGCTGCTCAGCCCGCTGTCGGTGATACGCATAGTCCTCGTGTTGAGCTCCGTCGTGATCCCCCCGGCGGCGCTTGCCGCCGGCTATCCCTTCTCCTACCGCTGGATCGCCGCCTCCGCAACAGGAGTATCGGGAATCGCACTGATCGCCTTGATGCGCGCGAGGAGCATCGGCTCCAAAACGTCGACCTTCCTGACAGGCTGGCTCGCTCTGTCGGGTGTCGCGGGCGTGTGGGGAGCGCACGGCAGGAACGGCGCAGTCTGCTTCCTGCTCGTCTGGGCGGGGATCGCCGTATTCGACGCCCTGTTCGCCTCGTGGAAACGCCTGCTGATCGACTCCGCAGCCCTGGGCGTGGCGCTGTGGTCGACCCAGTCCGGCGATCGCAATCTCCTGTCGGCTGCAGCCTTGATCGGCACAGCGCTTCTCGCCTATGCCGGGGCCGGCTTCGCGCTGGCCTTCGCCGCGACGGCCGCCCGCCGTAGAGACACCGTTGACACTGATACGGGACTGCCCAACGGTTACGGCCTCGCGAAGCGGTTGGGCGGCGGACCCGCTCGCCCTCTCGTCGTGGCAGTCACCAACCTCGCAGGTCTGAGCGACGCCCGCGAAGCGCTCGGGTACGCGGTCGGCAACGAGCTGCTTCAGCGGATCGTCGAGAACCTCGGTCAGGTGATCCCCTCGGACGCGATGATCGGCCGTGTCGACGGCGACGAGATCGTAGTCGTCGAGGTCGTCGGCCCCCCGTTCGGCCACCGTAGCCCTTCCCTCGACACCGCAGCTCAGAAGGCGAGCATCCTCGTCGACGTCCTCAACCGTGCGTTGGGTGTGAGCAGGTACCTGGTCGGCGGCATCGAACTGGCAATCCGATCCCATACGGGCGTCGCGTTCTCACCTTGGGACGGTGCCGACCTGGCAACGCTCATCCGCAAGGGATCGCTGAGCGCCAGGCGCGCCATGGCGGAAAACCAGCCCGTGCACGTCTGGGACGGCGACGAAGGCTCGCTAACGGCCGAGGATCTCGCCCTACTCGCAGAACTTCGCATCGCGGTGAACCGCCGGGAGCTCTCCCTCGCATACCAACCGCAAATCTGCGCCGTGACCGGCGACGTTGTCGGGGTGGAGGCGCTGATGCGCTGGAGCGGAGCGAAGCACGGCGCCGTGTCCCCGGCACGTTTCATTCCCCTCGCCGAGAGGACGGGCCTCGTAAGCCGATTGACGGAATGGGCGCTCGCGGAAGCGCTCGACGCGCAGGTCCGCTGGCGTGCAATGGGAATCACGGCACCGGTCGCTGTAAACCTGTCCGCAGCGCTCTTAGGAAGGAACGACCTGGCCTCCTGGATACTCTCCGAGCTGAAGAGTCGCCAGCTCCCTCCGGGCTGCCTCACAGTAGAGATAACCGAGACGGCCGAGCCTTCGAGCATTTCGAGGGCCGCAGCGCTACTCAGCCCGCTGCGTCAGCAGGGCGTCAAGATCTCGCTGGACGACTTCGGCACCGGCTACACGTCGATGTCGGTTCTGCCGACTCTTCCCCTCGACGAGATCAAGATAGACCAGTCGTTTGTCGGGCGAAGCTCCACGTCACCGGCCGACGATGCGATCGTGCAGAGCATCGCAGAGCTGGCGCACAGGCTCGGGTTCACAGTGGTCGCCGAAGGCGTCGAGGACGCTGCGTGCGCCGAGCGCCTACGCGATCACGGCGTCCAGATCCTCCAGGGCTTCTTCTTTCACCGACCGCTCAGCGAGAAGGTGTTCGTCGAAGTCGCTAAGGAGGCTCTCGCCGAGCGGGCGCTCAGCACCCGTGAGGTCAACCTTTGACGCTGCCCGCCAGAAGCCCTCGGACGAAATAGCGCTGCAAGGAGAAGAATACGATCATCGGGATGACGATCGAAACGAAACCTCCTGCCGTCAGCAGCTCGATGTGACTTCCGAAGGTACCGGACAGTTGTTGCAACTGCACCGTCAGAGGCTGAGCGCTTGCGCTCTTCGCCGAGAACGTAAGGCCGATCAGCAGGTCGTTCCACACCCACAGGAACTGAAAGATCGTGAACGAGGCGATCGCCGGCATCGACAACGGCATAACCACCCGTCGGTAGATGAACAGGTAGCTGGCGCCGTCGACCCGGGCGGCCTCGATGAGTTCGTTCGGTAGCTGAGAGATGAAGTTGTAGAGAAGGAACACCGCCAGCGGGAGCGAGAACATCGTGTGCGAGATCCACACCTCGGCGATGGACCCGTGCAGGTTCAGGTTCGGGAATATGAGGAAGCCGCCGATGTGGGCACCGTGGCTGTAGAGTTGCAGCAGAGGCACGAGGGACATCTGCAAAGGGACGACCTGGAGCCCGAAGATAATGAAGTACACGGTGTCGGCGCTTTTGAAACGCACCCAGGACAGCGAATACGCCGCCATGGACGCCACGAGGATCGGGATGATCGTCGCCGGGATAGCAATCGCGAGCGAGTTCATGGCGTACGGGAAAAGGCCGCCGCCCTGGATGTTCGCTCCGCCGTGGAACAGGACGTCTATGTAGTTCGAGAACGTCAGGGCGGGGTGCACGAAGACCGTCCACCAACCGGAGCCTTCCGCCTGAGCCTTCGAGCGAAGCGACGTCACGAGGAAACCGAACACCGGCAGCGCCCACAGAATGGACATGGCGACCACCACCGCCGTCGCGATGCGATTGTGAGTCTTCGGCGCCTCCTTGCTCGTAAGCTTTGCGGTGCCGGCGGGCTCAGGCGTCTCCCCTGCTGCGATTACGACTGCCTCGTCGACACTCATGCGTAGCGCTCCTTCCGAAGGCGTAGAACACTTACAGTCACCAGCGGTACGACTGCCATAAAGAGGATCACTGCGAGGGCGCTCCCTCGGCCGTTGTTGAAGTCCTGGAATATCTGGCTATACATCTCATTCGACAGGGTGTCGGTCTTGAAGTTCCCGCCTGTCACCGTGTAGACGATGTCGAAGATCTTAAGAGTGGCGGTCATGATGGTGATCACAACGACGGTCACCGTCGACGAGATCATCGGCAGCTGGACTGACCGAAACAGGCGCCAGCCCTTCGCGCCGTCGACACGTGCCGCCTCGATCACGTCGTCTGGGATCGATCGAAGCGCCGCGCCCATAATCACCATCGCGAATCCGGTCTCGATCCAGATCAGGATCACCATCATCAGGAATGTGTTGAGTGGTGCGCTGAGAAGCCAGTTCGGCGGGTGCGCCCAACCCAGTTTCATCACGACCTCGGATAGAAGGCCTATCTGCGGGAGCCCCGGCGAGCGGTACTGGTAGACGTATTTCCAGATGAGGCTCGCGCCTACGAACGAAATCGCTGTCGGCATGAAGATGAGCGACTTGGCGATCACCTGGAATTTCATCCTGTCCACAAGCAGGGCGAACACCAAGCCGAAGACGCTTGAGGCCAAAGGCACGATGACGAGCCACTCGGCTGTCCGTATGAGCGTGTGGATCGTGTGGGGATCGGTAAACGCCCATGTGTAGTTGGCCAGTCCGACGTACTTGACGTCCGGGCCGACCACGTACTGGCCCCGGAAGCTCAAGAAGATCGTCCGGATCGCCGGAATTACCAGTCCAATCATGAGCAGGATTACGGCTGGGCCGAGAAGCAGAAGCGTTGCGACCGGCTTCTCGAAGCGGCCTCGAACCCTGCCCGCTACCCAGAAGAGTAAGGCAAGTAGCGCCACGAAACCACCGACGGCCTCGATCACGCTGAGAAGCTTGCCGAGAGACGTGGTCAGAAGAT
>JAKBBS010000037.1 GCA_021808425.1 Actinomycetes bacterium | reverse complement strand
ACGGGCGCCGGGTGCGGCGGTCGGGTCCTGCGCAACGTCGCACCGTGAACCGAGTCAGGGCCTGACGGCAGCAGCTCTCAGCGGAATGCCTCGTGTGCCGCAGATCGCCTGACCGTCGCACCGGGCGCCTGACTGCTACCAGATTTTGCCTGCTATGGCCCCCTTGATCGACCAGCTCGGACGTTCAGGGTTGCGCTGCACCTTCTAGGCTCAGCTTCGTGGCTGACGCAGCGGTTCCATATCAGGCGCTCTACCGACGGTTCCGGCCACAGCGCTTCGCCGACGTCGTCGGCCAGGATCATGTGACAAGGGCGCTGCGAGCGGCGGTGCGCGATTCCAAGGTGGCGCACGCCTACCTTTTCAGTGGCCCGAGGGGCACAGGCAAGACGAGCACGGCTCGGATCCTGGCGATGGCGCTGAACTGCGAAAACCCGCAGGAGGGGGAGCCCTGCGGGACCTGTGCGTCTTGTAAGGCTGTCCGCTCCGGCTCGTCGCTCGACGTGCAGGAACTCGATTCGGCAACAAACAGGGGTATCGACGAGATGCGGGACCTTCTTTCAAGGGTGGCTCTCGGCAGCCCTGGAAGGTGGAAGGTTTACATCGTCGACGAAGTCCACCAGATCACCTCTGCTGCGGCGAGCGCACTTCTCAAGACCCTCGAGGATCCGCCGGCGCACGTGATCTTCGTCCTTGCGACCACGGATCCCCAAAAGGTCCTGGAAACGATCCGCAGCCGCACACTGCATTTCGAGTTCCACCTGCTTGGCGCTGAGGTGCTTGCCGCTCTGGTGAACGATGTCGCCTCCCGGGCGGGAGTGGACGTCGACCAGGAGGCGATCGAGGTCGTGGTGAGAAGGGGTCAGGGCTCGGCCCGCGACGCCCTTTCGGTCCTGGACCAGGTGGCTGCTGCCGGTGGCATCGAAAAAGACTCGCGGTCAGTCGGCGATGTCGTAGCGGCCCTGGCCGACCGGGACCCCGCCGGGGTCCTTTCCAAGGTTGCAGAGGCCGCACAGTCCGGCTTGGACGCGCGCCGCCTTGGGAGCGAGCTTCTCGAATACCTGAGGAACGGTTTTCTGGCGACGAGGGCGCCCAAGCTCGTGCAGCTTGCGCCCAGCGAGCTCGCTGAAGCCGAAGGGCACGCCCGAACCCTAGGGCCTGCTGGACTCGTGCGAGCCATGGAGGTGATCGGTGCGGCGATGATCGACATGCGCGACTCGCCGGACCCACGAGTCACCCTGGAAGTCGCCCTGGTCCGCCTCAGTGCAACAGACCTCGACGAGAGCAAGGCAGCGCTGGTGGAGCGCATAGAACGACTCGAGCGGCTAGTTGACAGCGGCGCTAACAATCCGAATAGCGACGTACAGACTGGCAACGCTCCGAGCGGTAACGAGCGGCCCGGTCCGGTTCCGTTGCGTCGAGACGTCCCGGCAGGTCGTGCAGCTCAGCCGTCAGTCGAACTCGGCCGCCCGCGGATGCCGCCGCCCCCCCCACCACCTCCGCCCTCTCCGCGAGTCGCCGGACCGCGTTCTTCGGCTGGCGCGCCCACGGCACCGACGAGGGAAGAAATGACGCTGGCGTGGGGAGATACGATCCTTGCGGGACTGCGCCCCGCCGTGAAGGTTTACGTGGCTACCGGCCGTTTTCTCACGAGCGAGGGAGGCAGTGTGCTGTTGGCGGTGCCCGATCGGGGCCTGCTATCTCGCGCCGAGGCTAACCGAGGCGAGATCGAGGCCGCAATGACAGCGCACTTCGGCAGACGGGTCGATCTCAAGCTCGTCATCGACCCCGATCTTGGGGGCGCGCAGGGAGCTGGCCCGTCGACTGCGAAGCCGGCGAGCGACTACGGCGAGGACTATTCGGAAGTCTTCGATCCGGCGGAGCTTGTAGACGCACCCGGAGCGCTAACCTCGCCTGAGCAGCGCCTCTTGGAGGCGTTCCCAGGTGCCGAGGAGGTCGAGCTATGAGTGCGAGTGAAGGTGCGCCGTTCGACATCGGGCAGCTGATGGGCCAGCTCGAACGGATGCAACAGAACCTCGCCGAAGCCCAGGAGACGACAGCGGCCGAGGTCGTCGAGGGAACTGCCGGCGGAGGGGCTGTGAAAGTCCGTCTGACCGGCGCGTTCGAGTTCCAGTCTGTGACGATCGACCCGTCGGTCGTGGACCCGGGCGACGTCGACATGCTGCAGGATCTGGTGCTCGCCGCTGTACGCGACGGGGTAGAGAAGGCCGGGGCTTTGGCCAGCGATGCTCTCAGCTCCGCGGGGTTCGGGGGAATGCCGGGCCTGGGTGGACTACCAGGGGTCGGCGATCTCGGCGGCCTGCTCGGTCCCGGCTGACGGCGGAGTGACGCTGTAGGCTTGCAATCCGGATGTACAGTGCTGCCGTCCAGGACCTGATCGACGAACTCGGCCGTTTGCCTGGAATCGGACCGAAGTCCGCGCAAAGGATCGCCTTCTACCTCCTATCAGTTTCACGAGACGATGCGATGCGCTTGGCGCAGAGCATCACGGTCGCGAAGGAGCGGGTCTCGTGGTGTCGACGCTGCTTCAACATCGCCGAATCGGCCAGCACGTCGGCCGTCCCTCTGCCAGTGGCAGCTCAGGCCGGCGCCGACGGGGGATCCATGGTCGACGGTGAAGTGGAGGCGGAACAGATCCTATGTGAAATATGCCGGGACGGCCGTCGTGACCCGCGTATCATTTGCGTTGTCGAGGAGTCCCGTGACGTGGTCGCGATGGAGAAAACTCGTGAATACCGTGGGCTGTATCACGTTCTCGGAGGGGCGATCAGTCCTATCGACGGAATAGGGCCAGACAAGCTGAGGGTTCGCGAGCTCATTGCAAGGCTCGGCACCGAGTCAGTCGAAGAGGTGATCCTGGCTACCAACCCGAATATCGAAGGGGAGGCGACAGCCCTCTATCTGACGAAGCTCCTCGAACAACTGTCGCTGAAAGTGACCCAGCTGGCGAGCGGGCTGCCGGTCGGCGGCGACCTCGAATACGCCGACGAGCTCACCCTCGGCAGGGCCCTCGAGGGTCGCCGTACAATAGGTGGCTGACCGGTAATTTGATCCCGGCCAGGCTACCGACGATCGACCTGGGCGGACGAAGCTGCATGCAACAATGTCTTGTGGCGAGTAGTGGAGGTTCTGTTTGATACTTGTCCTGATGGGGTTCATGGGAGCCGGCAAGACGACGATTGGTTACCTGCTGGCGGAGAAACTCGGCCTTCCTTTCGTCGATATAGATATCCTCATCGAACACCGGACTCGCCGCCGGGTGCGTGAAATATTCGCCGCTGACGGTGAGGTCGCGTTCCGTCGTATGGAGCACCAGTCTCTCATGGAGGTGCTGGCCGGACCGGATGCGGTCGTAGCGCTGGGAGGCGGAGCGGTAGAACATCCGGGCACTCGTGCGGCGTTGAAGGCCGTCACCAGCGTCCACTTGGAGGTGAGCTACGAGGAGGCGGTACTTCGGATCGGAAACGACAATCTACGGCCGATGATGAGTCGCCCCGACATCGGTGAAATTTACCAACGTCGTCAGCCAATCTACCGCGAAGCTGCTCAAATGTCGGTTCGTACCGACCGCCGCCGGCCCGAAGATATCGTCGTTGACCTATTGGAAGCCGTCGTCGCTCCAGAAACAATCGACCCTGGAGTCAGGAGCGTCCTCGTTGCACCGATGGGGGGAGCCCACCAAGTACACGTCGGGGCGGGGATAGCCGGGACTCTGCCCTCGCTGTTGCCCAAACTGGTGGTCCCGCGGAGGAGCTTCGTGTTGTCAGAGAATGCTGAGCGTGACACGGTAGCAATGCTCTGCAAGCAGATGCGGGCTGGCGGTGCTATGGAAGCGTACGAGTTCGTTGTCACTGGCAAGGAGCCACTGAACCGCTTCGGTGCGGCCGAGGAGGTATCCGAATGGCTTGCGCGAGAAGAAGCTGGTGCAGGGGATCTGCTGGTGGGGGTCGGAGGGGAGAACCTTTGTTATCTCGCAGGGTTTGTCTCGGCTACTTACAACCGAGGGATGCCGCTGGCTTTGATCCCCACCACCCTGCACGCGCAGGCCGACGCGGCGGTAGGGGGCAAGAACGGAGTTCGCCTTGCAACGGGAGACAACCTTGCCGGCACTATCCATCAGCCGCTGGTGGTCATCGACGACGTCGAATTGGCGTTGGGGAACCGGGAGTCGGGCTTTCGCAGCGGGCTTGCCGAGATCGCTAAACACGCGGTAATCGCCGACCCTGCATTTCTTGCCACCTTGACAGCTCAGGCAGCGCACATAGGCGATCGCGACGTGCTTGTCGACGTCCTGGCGCGCTCGACCATGCTCAAGGCAGCGATTGTCGCTCTGGATCAGCGCGAGCAGGGGGAGAGGATCGCCTTGCGATATGGTCATACGTTTGGGCGAGCCTTCGAGCGCTTAATGGAACCTGGGCCGGACCGCCACGGTGACGCCGTGGCTCTTGGCATGGTAGTAGCGGGATTCTTGGCGGTTCACCTCGGCAGAATTTCGCGTGACGTTGTAGATGGTTATAGCGAGACTCTTCGTCGATTGGGATTGCCGACCCGGGCTACGTATTCCTTGAAGGAGGTCCGCGCCGCATGGCGCGACAGCCGTCGAGCCGGCGCTACCACCGAGTTTGTTCTCCTGAACGGGGCCGGCGTCGCCGAGGGGAGGGTCCGAGCAGACGATGTCGACATTGCAGCGGCTCTGGCGGACCTGGAGTCAGGCTCCTGAAGACGACGCCTTTAGGTTTACGTTTTGGGTCTAGTTGGGCCTAGTCGGTCGACCGTCGCATCAGTTTACGGTTGCGAACACCGCGCTAGCCAGGTCCAACGTAGGAGGGAAGTATGGACTTCGGCATGGGACCCTTGATCCTCGCACCACCATCCATTTCCTCCTGGGCATGGGCAAGTATCCCGACGCTACGTGACAGGCAGAAAAGTCCGCGAGCCATCTCAGGGCTAAAACCGAGTTCGGCATAGATTACCGCAGTCGCGCCATCCACGTTCATCGGCACCGGTCTTGGTCGACCGACTCCGAGACATGCTTCGACCTCCCGGGCAATCAGGGCGAACACCCCGGTGACTATCCCCTCCTCGGCGGCAGCATCTACGAGGCGCAGGAGGGGCCGGCTGCGGGGGTCGACATGGTGGAACCGGTGCCCGAAGCCGGGGAGGTAGCGATCGCGGGTCCTCCAACGGGCGACTACCTCGGTGGTGGCACTGGTGAGTGTGGTTCCGTCATCGATTGTGTCACGAATTTCGTGGTACAGCTCGACGCATTGCTGTCCCGCCCCACCGTGAGTATCGCCGAGCAGGTTGACGCCGGTTGCTAGAGCGGAATTGATTCCTATCCCACACGTTGCCGCCATACGTGCAGCGGCAATTGAAGGCGCCTGGGGACCGTGGTCAACTGACGCAACCATAGCGGCTCGGAGTAGCGAGGACTCTTCTGGGCTCGGGGTCGTGGAGCGAAGCATCAGCCAAATGACCGATACCAGGTCCCAGGATTCGAGGAGCTCCACGATGTCATGGCCGCGCAGCCGGATGACGCCGGGCGTGATATCCGAGATGCTCGTTGACCACCAATCAGCGATTTCGGATGTCGCCGATTCACCTGAGGAGGTCACTGCCCCGATTTCCGGCTTGTCAACTCCGCCGTGCGCCGCCGCTGCTCGGAGAGCACTTCGCTATTGTGTTCCCCGAGCAGCGGCGGCGCGTTCGTGACAGAGCAAGCGACACCGTCCACCATCACGCCATTGCCGCTGACGCGTAGCGTCCGTCCTGGCCTGCCGGGAAATGGAAGGTCGGTGAAGAATCCACGGACTGCGAGCTGTTCAAGCTCAACCATCTGAGGGACACTTAGCACCCTTGCGGCGGGGACTCCGTTCTCGGAGAGCAGTACTTCCCATTCGGAGGCCGGCTTGGCTGCGAGGCCAGCGGAGATCGCGTGGTTGATCGCGTCCCGATTGGCCTTACGGTCCTCTCGACAAACGAATCTAGGGTCCTTTGGTAGTTCGCTTTGACCGATCAATTCGCAGAGCTTCTCGAACTGCTCCTGCTTGTTGGGTGCGATGTTAATGAGTCCGTCTGCTGTCGGGAAGGCTCCCGATGGGGCGGCCGTAGCGTTGTCGTTGCCCATGGGCGTCGGGGGCTGGCCGGTGATCAGGTAGTTGGACACTGCCCAACCCATAGCAGAGGCCGACGTTTCGAGCATCGATATGTCCAACACGTGGCCTCGACCGGAGCGTGAGCGCTCTAAGAGGGCAGCGCAAACAGCCATAGCTCCGGCCAACCCCCCGACCGTGTCCGACACCGGGAAGCCAGCTCGGAGAGGGCTTACCTCTTCGTTACCAGTCACGCTCATCATGCCGGCGAGTCCTTGGATAATTTGGTCGTACGCTGGCCGATCGGACATTGGTCCTGACTGGCCGAATCCGGAGATAGCGCAGTAGATGAGCCCCGGGTTGATCTCCTGCAACGTCTCCCAAGGATAACCGAGACGTGACAGGACACCGGGGCGGAAGTTCTCCAGCAGGACATCTGCGTCGCAGAGCAGTTCCTTGAACTCTCTCTCGCCTTCAGCATCTTTGAGGTCGATTTCGACGGATCGTTTCCCAGCGTTCTGCGCGAGAAACGAGGCTCCGAGACCATCAGCGTTCAGGCCCGGATCGGCGCCTAACTGTCTCGCCAGGTCACCAGTGCCGGGCATTTCCACTTTGATGACGTCTGCGCCGAGCAAGGCAAGCTGGTAACCGCAGTAGGGTCCTGCGAGGACGTTGGTCATGTCGAGGACCCTGATTCCGCTCAGGAGGTGGATGGTCAATTGGTTCCTTTCGATGAGATGAGACGGGCGATCCCGAGCGTGGCACTCCCAGATCCGATTGAATTGCGTCGTGCGATGAGTGAAGCTGTAGTTGTCATGGCATTGATCAGCTCAGGTATACGTTCCTCGGGAAAGCGGTTGGTGGGCCCGGACACGGAGAGTGCCGTTATGACCCCACCAACAGATGAGCAATCAATCGGGACAGACACAGCTGCCACAAGGTCGTCGCGCTCTGCGTGACTGGTGGCCCAGCCTTGGCGGCGAGCCATGCGCACCCACTCGATCAACGTGCGCAGGTGTGCAACACCCTGAGGGGAGGTGAGAGCGACGCGGAGGAGAAGCCCCGGGGTATCAGTGTCCGGGTCATCGTCGGGCTCTTCTGCGAGGAGGATTTTTGCCGAAGCCCCAGCCCAAAGGGGTAGCTGATCGCCGACTTGAACGACGTGGCGAAGGCTTTGCGAGCCTTGGGCGTGTGCGATGCATACCCTTTGCAGGCCCCTACGAACGTAGACATTGACCGTCTCACCGGTCTGCGCCGCCGCCTCGTCGATGATCTCCTGAACGTTCGGCGGAAGCATCCAGGCGTCGGAAGCTATCCTCGACCACTGCAGTAGGGCTGGCCCAGGTACATAATGTCCGTCCTGTCCCCAAAGTACCCCTGCTGACTCCAACGTCTCGAGAAGCCGCAAAGTGGTGGTCTTGGGAAGCCCTGTCGCCCGAGCGCACTCGCTGAGCGACAGAACTGGCCGAGCATCCGAGAGTAAGAACAGCAGGTCGAGTGCCCTCCGCACGCTGCGGACGCCGCCGCCCCCTTCGATAGAAGTCTCGACGGGCCGCTCTACGACTGGTCCGCCGCCCTCGAGTGGCGCGTCACGCGTCTTGCTTGTGTTTCCACTCACGGGTGTGTATTGTAGCAGTGTTCCATTCCACAGACCACATGGTCCGCACCGTGGACCATGAAGGGGTTGGCGTATTGCAAGGTATAGACGATGAGATAACTGAGGCGCCGTCGCTGGTGGCTGGGTCATGGGTGGTAAGCGGTGTGTGGGCGGATAGAACGGGTCCCTATGTCGGGCGGGTCGTTACCCGGGCCTCGGTTGCCGACGAGTCAATGGTGGCTGAAGCCCTCTCCTACGCTGGTCGGTGTACTCGGACAGTACGAGCACTGACTCCAGCTCGGCGCGCCGATATCTTGTTAGCAGCGGCCGATCTGGCAATTGATCGTTGCGACCAACTCGCTCGCATTCTCGCGCTGGAGCTGGGCAAACCGATGAAGGACTCGAGGGGCGAGATCGTACGTGTTGCTGACACATTCGCCGTATGTGCCCAGGAAGCTCGAAATCTCGGCGGCGAGTTGCTAGGGGCGGAAGGCTGGGAACGCGGGCGTGGTACCACGGCGCTGACGTACCGGGCGCCGGTTGGTGTAGTCGTGGCGATCACTCCATTCAATGCCCCAGCCAACCTCCTGGCCCATAAGCTCGGTGCATCGTTCGCGGCTGGCAACACGACCATCGTCAAGCCTCCCCCGCAGGCTCCTGCAGCTTCTAATGCTGTCGTGCGACTGCTACTCGACGCTGGAATGCCCGATGAGGCTGTCCAGATCCTCCACGGTGGGGCGGACGTCGGAGCGGCGTTGGTGGGGGCGCCCGGCGTGGCGGCAGTCAGCTTTACCGGCAGCGCCGAGGCAGGCATGGCTGTCGCTCGCGCCGCGGGACCAAAGCGCACTGTGCTCGAACTGGGGGGTAACGCCGCTACGATCGTTTGCGAGGACGCCGACATCGACATTGCAGCCAGTAACTGCGCTCGGACCGGCTTCTCCAACTCCGGACAGAGCTGTATATCAGTGCAGCGCATCTACGTCCACTCGTCGATTGTTGACAAGTTCGTCGAGAAGCTGGTAGCGCATGTCTCACAGTTGCGTGTCGGAGACCCACTCGATGACGACACAGACGTCGGCTCGATGGTTGACGAGGCAGCGGCCCAGCGGGTCGTGAGCTGGGTTGGTGAAGCGATAGGAGCTGGAGCGTCAGTGCCGCTCGGCGGCACTCGATCGGGCGCCACCGTCTCTCCGACGGTCGTTGTGCGCCCGAGCGACGACGCAAGAGTCGTAGTTGAGGAGGTCTTCGGCGCTCTCGTCGCTGTCCTCGCCTACGACGACTTCAACGACGTGGTCGCCACTTGCAATCGGAGCCGTTACGGCCTCCAGGCTGGCCTTTTCACCAACGACCTTCGCCGTATCTTCCGGGCGTGGCGAGAGCTCGAGGTCGGGGGACTAGTAGTCAACGGCTCCTCCAACTACCGCCTCGATCACGTGCCTTTCGGTGGTGTCAAGGACTCGGGTATAGGGCGCGAGTCGCCGCGTTGGATGATCGAGGACTACACGACGGTGAAGACTTTGATGCTTCGTGACGTGTCTCTTTGGAGCGATACGTGAGGGCCTTGGCGCTTGTCGAGCCGGGCCGGGTTGAAGTCGTCGAACTGCCCACTCCGCAGTTCGGCCTGACGGATGTCTTGGTGCGGATCCGGGGCGTCGGGATCTGCGGAAGTGATCTGAGCGTATTCGAGGGGCACCGAGAGGTGCCGGGTACTCCATGGGTGATGGGCCACGAAGGTGTCGGCGAGGTTGTGGCAGTCGGCTCGGGGGTCAATGGACGACAGGTTGGCGAGCGGGTCGTGATCGAGCCGAACTACTGCTGCATGCACTGCGAGTTTTGCCTGGAAGGCCAGACGTCGGGATGTGTCAACCGCCTGATCGTTGGTATCAATGTTCCGGGACTACTCGCCGAGTTGGTAGCAGTGCCGGCGGAGTTCGTGTGGCCGGCCCCAACAGACCTCGACTACGGGGAACTCGTGTGCATGGAGCCGTACACAGTCGGTGTTGCCGCAGCAAGGCGTGCACAGGTACGAGGAGGTCAGCAGGCGTTGGTTGTCGGAGCCGGATCGACCGGACTGCTGCTGATGATCCATTTGGTCAAGCTCGGAGTCGCCACCTGGTTTGTCGAGCCCCAGCGGGCTCGCGCTGCTGTCGCTGTGCGAGTCGGTGCCGTCGAGGTGCCTGCTCGGACAGACATGTTGTTCCCCCAGGTGTTCGAGACTTCGGGAACGCCGGGTGGAACGAGGACAGCACTGGTACGCGCTGCACCAGGCGGCTCTGTCACGTTGCTCGGTCTGGCTAGCGATCCGGTCGAACTGGTTCCATCGACGATCGTCCGTAACAGACTGACTATCAGAGGATCCATGATCTACGAGCACCCCTGGGACTTCGATACAGCGCTTGCCTCCCCTCCGCAGGGTCTTGAAGGCCTGGTGAAGGGCCGGTTCGAACTGGCAGATGGCCAAAAGGCCTTGCAGTCGGCGCAGGGAATCGCCGGTAAGTCATGGATTGAACTTGGCGACTCAGGAGGAGAGCGATGAGTACGATATCCACGCGGCCTGGCGTCGCCGTCGACACCCAAGGAGTCGTCGACACGTCGTCTCGGGGGGAGGGTATCCCGACCGGAGCCGAGGCTCTGGTCGCTCAACTTGAGGCCTACGGTGTGGAGTACGTCTTTGGCCTGTGCGGCCACACGAACATCGCAGTGCTTGACGCCCTGGGGCGCAGCTCGATCAAGTTCGTGATCAACCGCCACGAACAAGCCGCAGCGCATGCCGCCGACGGTTACGCTCGGGCGTCGGGCAAACCAGGGGTACTCCTGACCCACGTGGGTCCGGGAATGATAAATGCTGCGACTGGAGTCTTCACCGCGGCCTTGGATTCGGTCCCACTCATAGTGATCTCCGGTGACGTGCCGAGCTACTTCCGGGGGCGGCACCCACACCAAGAGACGAACCTCCACGACGACGCGTCGCAGAGTGACATCTACCGACCCTTCGTCAAACGAGCGTGGAGTCTCGCGCGCGTTGAGGACCTCCCCAGGGTTGTGGAGCGTGCATTTTGGACCGCTACTTCGGGACGACCCGGAGCGGTGCTGGTCAATGTCCCGATGGACTTGTTCTCCCGCCCCCTCGCCGCTGCCACCTCCGGCCCCCCGCCACTACCAGTCAAGCCGTTCGCCGCTGGCGTAACTCCCGAAGCCGCCGTAGCTGTCGCCAACTTGCTGGTCGGTGCGCAGCGGCCGCTTGTATACGTCGGTGGTGGGGTTCGCACGCCGGCTGGACGTCAAGCCCTCATCGACCTAGCGGAACACCTTGACGTGCCGATTGCTCACTCACTCATGGCCAAGGGCCTCTTAGACGACGGCCATCCGCTGCTCATTGGCATGACTGGCTTCTGGGGATTGGCGTTCTCCAACGATTACGCCCGCAATGCTGACGTCGTGCTCGCCCTCGGAACTCGGTTCGCTGAGACGGACTCGAGTTCGTGGATGGAAGAGTACACGTGGTGCATACCTCCATCAAGACTCATTCATATCGACATCGATCCAGCTGAGATCGGACGCAACTACCCCGTCGAGTTGGGGATCGTCGCAGACGCGGACGTGGCTCTGGCGCCGATACTCGACGCAGTTCGCGCGCTCTTGCCGGGCGGAACGCAGCGAGTAGACCTGCGCACATCTATCGCTGCGACCCGAGCCAAACTGTGGGCGGATACCAGGGAGAGGGGCAGTAGCGATTCTTTCCCCATGCGTCCCGAGCGGATCCTCACTGACCTTGTCGATGCCGTCCCTGCTGACACGGTGCTCGTCACCGACGTCGGGTGGAACAAGAACGGTGTCGCGCAGTGCTACAAGCTCCCACCTGAAGGACGTTTCATAACGCCAGGGGGGGCTTCTACAATGGGGTTTGGGCCAGCTGCCGCTATCGGAGTGCAAATAGCTCAACCCGAGCGGACCGTGATCGCTCTCATAGGCGATGGCGGGATGAGCGCACAACTACCGGCAGTACCCACGGCCGTCGAGCAAGGGTTGCCAGTTATCTGGATTGTCATGAACAACCGCGCCCATGGAACGATCGCTGATCTCATGCGCTCCAATTACGGAAACAGTCATGGCACAGTATTCAGTACCACCGATGGCGACGGGTACTCACCCGACTTCGCCGCCTACGCAAAAGCATGCGGGGCGGACGGCTATTCGGTTAAATCTGCCGACGAATTCTCGGTTGCACTTCGGCAGGCACTTGACGGCCGCCGACCTGCCCTCATCGATGTACCGATGCGGAACGAGCCGGTGCCGACTCCAGGGCACTGGAATATAAACGATATCTATCAGGGAAAATTTTTCTAATCAGTCCTACCACAGAAAGGCACATTTTCGAATGCCGATAGTCATCGATCCATTCACTGAAGGACGCTCCCGCTGGCTGGGTCTGGACCAAGAAGGGTTCCGTCGCAAAGTGTTTGCAATAGCCGGCCCCGACTTGAATGACACCGAGTTTCTCAACGCAGGCCTGACAATCTTCGAGCCAGGCGAAGCCTCCTCATTGCACAACCATCCCGATTCCGAGGAAATCGACTTCATCGTCAAAGGGAAAGGAGAAATGGTAGACGAACTCGGGAATGCAACGCCGTTTGAGGAGCACACGTTCATGTTGATCGAGAAGGGCTCATTACATCAGCACGTCAATACAGGCCGTGAGCCGCTGTGGCTTATATGGCTATACGGGCCTCACGGTGAACTTCCTACCACCTAATTCGAAGCTTGCGATGCAATTCAATAGCGAACTCATAAGAAGCACCTCTAAATAGTTAGATACTACGTCAACTTGTTAAATATTCCATGGGAGGGATAACCCTATGTCACACACAACGGTCACGATAAGCAAAACCAAATCCGTCTGTCGAAAGAGCACTTACGCTGCAGCTACCATGACTCTCGCGGCAACCCTCGCTGCTTGTGGAAGCAGCTCATCGAGCACGACGTCTGCCACTACTGCAGCGGCGGCGGCGTCTTCGTCAGCTACTTCAGCGGCAACGACCGCCAAACATTACTCATTGGCCTACGTGCCCGGGGTGACCGGGATTGCTTTCTACGATACGCTGTCGGCGGGAATGAAGGCTGAAGCAGCGAAGCTAGGAATGAGCTATACTTATCAGGGAGCGGCGGCATTCAGCCCATCAGCTCAAACTCCAATAGTCGACGGTGTCTGCACGAACAAGCCGAGCGCGCTTGTCGTTTCACCGACTGACCCCGTTGCTATGGCTTCAGCGATCAATACATGCCTCAGCGCTGGAATTCCAGTGATTACGACGGACACCACGCTCACGGACGCCTCCCAGATAACGAGTCAGATCACTACCAACAATCTCCAGGGAGGTCAGCTAGCTGCTGACTTCCTTGGCCAGCAACTCAAGGGCACCGGTGAAGTCGCCGTTCTTAGCATCTCGGCTACTGCGACTACTCAGGTGCTGCGGGCGCAGGGCTTTGTCAATGAGATGAAGGCCAAGTATCCCAACATTAAAGTTCTGCCAACCACGGTCACTGCACAGCCGATATCAGCAAGTACCACCGCAGTGCAATCGCTCATGCTTGCACATCCGAAGATCAAGGCGTTCTTCTCAGTCTCGGGGACAGGCGCGGAGGGGGCTGCCGCGGCATTCTCAGCGAATGGGAGCACGGGCAAAATCCTCAACGTTGGATTCGATGCGGGACCCAACACAGTGAAACTGCTTCAGTCCGGAGGAATCTCAGCGACGGTGGCGCAGAACCCTACACAAGAAGGTGTGTATGCTGCCGAGTACGCCTACGACAAGTTGACGGGCAACCTGTCGGCTATTCAGAAGACTATTCAGCTGCCTGACGTGCTGATCACCAGCAGCGACGCGAACAATCCGAGCTTTGCAAAGTATTTCTACAAGGTCTAGCACTCCAAACGTGAACGTCGGGTACAGGTGTACCCGACGTTTACGCTATGTAACCTTCTTGAGATGCCGGGGGCATTCTAACGATGGAGATAGCCGAATTGTCTGAGACATTTGAGACGCCTGCGGCGGGGACAGATGGACCGCCGCGTCTCGCCGTGAGAGGGCTTACCAAACGCTACGGCGGCGTGCACGCGCTCGAGGGGGTTAATCTCGAAGTGCACGTCGGCGAGGTGCTGGGACTGGTGGGCGATAACGGCGCCGGGAAGTCTACTCTACTCAAAATTTTGGCTGGTGCTGTAGCTCCCTCTGAGGGTACGCTCCTTTTAGACGGGCACGACGTGTCGTTCGCTACTCCTCGCGCAGCCAAAGATGCTGGCATCGCCACCGTATACCAGGACCTCGCTTTGGCGGCACAGCGTGACGTAGTATCGAACTTCTTCATGGGACGTGAGCTTATTTCGGCGGGTCTCGGTGGCAGGCTCCTCGGTTGGCTTGACAAGAGGGCCATGCGGGCCCACACGGTCTCCGAACTGGAGCGACTCGGTACTCGCATTCCCGATGTGTCTCTCGCTGCCGCCGAACTGTCGGGCGGGCAACGCCAAGCATTGGCGATCGCCCGAGCCGCAGCTTGGAGTTCAAAGGTGTTGCTTCTCGACGAGCCGACCAGTGCGCTCGGCGTGGAGCAGCAAGCTCAGGTCCTGGAGCTGATACGGCGTGTGAGAGACCACGGGATTGCAGTAATCTTTATCAGTCATCAGATGCAGGATGTCATCGCAGTCTGCGATCGGGCGGTTGTGTTACGGCTCGGGCGCGTGGCGAGAACTCTCGCTCGTGACGAGCTGACAGCGGACAATCTCATCGGCTATATCACAGGGGCAAAGCTTGCAGAAGCCGAGCAGATAGTGGCCGCGGGTGGCCGGTAGTGGCTGTCCCCACGAAGGCCGAGCCCAAGAGCCTTCCCACACTTGCAGCGGGCGGCAGGCAGCTGATGGGTCGTCGCCGAGGGGCCTTTCGCGAGTTGTGGATGGGGCTCTTTCTTTTGGCTCTCATCATCGGGTTCGGGATCAAGGCGCCGGCATTCTTCTCGAGAGCAAGCTGGCTCAACACGTCGAATACGGGGCTCGAGGTTCTCCTCGTGGCTCTTGGTGAGACATATGTTGTATGCACGGCGGGCATCGACCTCTCCGTAGGCGCCAATCTGGGCTTCTCGGCCATGGTTGGTGCTTGGGTGATGTCCCATTTCTTTACGATCGGAACCGGAACCGATGTTGGCGTCGTAATAGTCGGATTCGCGGTCACGCTGCTCGTCGGTGCACTCATCGGGGCAGTAAACGGGGCGTTGGTAGCATGGGCCGATGTTCCTCCGTTTGTAGTGACCCTCGGTACCCTCGGAATGGCGACCGGCCTGGCACTCCTAGTAGACAACGGGCAAGAGATATCAAGCATTCCGACGTCCGTGGCAAAGATCGGCAACGCCAACATCGGCGGATGGATACCAGTGCCGGTGGCGGCAGGAGCCGCGATCACTCTCCTACTGGCGTTCGTTCTCGCGAAGACTCGATTCGGTATCCACACTTTGAGTATTGGCGACTCCCGAGAAGCGGTGGTGCGCTCGGGGATCAACGACAAGCGGCACTTGTTCAAGGTCTACGTGCTGGCCGGGCTTCTCGCCGGATTCGCCGGAATCGTAGTTATGGGGCGCCTCGGTGCAGCCAACCCCACGTCTGGCGCCACCGACAACCTGAGCGCTATCGCTGCAGTAGTAATCGGTGGAACTAGTCTTTTTGGAGGGAGAGGAACGATTCTTGGCACAGTGTTCGGAACCGGCATCATAGCGGTGTTGCTCACTGGACTTATAGTGATCAATGTCCCATCCTTTTGGCAGCAAGTCGTTGTCGGTGCCGTGCTAATCGTCGCTGTGTACACCGACCAACTGCGAGCTAAGTCCAAGGCGGCAAAGGCGTGAGGTGAGCTACGGTTACGAGACGCATGTAAACGAGTTCGCAATGAAGCCTGATCATTCTCGTCGGCTAATGAGGCACGAATCCTGACAAAGGAGGTCCCTGTGGCAACAAAAGTACTTCTACTCAATGGTCCGAATCTCAATCTTCTCGGAACACGTAACCCCGGCGTCTATGGTGCGGCTACCCTCGCCGATGTTGAGGCAGCCGTGGCTGCTTTGGGAGCGGATCTTGGCGTCGAGGTCACGGCCGCTCAATCCAACAGTGAGGGGACACTGGTGGACCGGATCCATGAGGCACGCGGCATGGACGGGATCGTCATCAACCCTGGAGCGTACGGTCACTATAGCTATGCCATTCGTGACGCAATCGAATCAGTAAGCCTCCCTTGTATTGAGGTGCACATTTCAAACATTCATGCCCGAGAAGAATTCCGACATCGATCGGTCATCTCGCCCGTGGTCGACGGCTTTATTTGCGGGTGCGGCGTCTACGGCTATCAGTTAGCGCTGCGAGCTGTGGTCGAGCGTGTCGAGGAGAGGCGCAGGAGGGTCAAGGCCCTTTGACGCAAAGGCGTCGCCAAGGCCTCACACGTAGGCGACCGCTATTGGTCGACGGCCGCAGGAGCAGGGAGAAAACAGGACATGGATTTTGCTGTACGAGACGAGATGGAGATGTTGCTTGCAACAGTCCGACGGTTCATCGCTGTCGAGCTACGACCACTAGAACAGGATGTCGAGGATCGCGGCGAGCTCTTGCCAGAGAAGGCGAAAGCGATCTTTGACAAGTCGCAGTCGATCGGTCTCTACGCCATGAATGCACCCGAGAAGTGGGGAGGTGCCGGACTGAACGCCGTCGAGACCATGCTCGTCGAGGAACAGTTCGGTCACACCACTGATATTTTGATCCGCCGCGCGTTCGGGAATGTATATGAGGTTCTTTTTGGTGCTGACGAGATCCAGAGGCAGCGCTGGCTACTTCCCTGCGTCCGGGGGGAGAGGACGGCGTCCATCGCCATCACAGAGCCTGAAGCGGGTTCTGACGCTGCGGCTATCTCGACCACAGCGGCAAGGACCGGGAAGGGCTGGAAGATCAATGGGACCAAACATTTCATCAGCGACGCTAGATTCTCAGACTTTTTCATCGTCTCGGCTGTAACGGCCCGAAGGGAGCGTCGGAACGAGATCAGCCTGTTCCTCCTAGACAAGGGGACTCCCGGGTTCGAGGTCGGCAGGAACCAGCCGATGATGGGGTTGTCCGGTACCAGCCACTGCGAACTTTCCTTCGACGACGTCGAAGTCGGCGACGAGAGCCTGCTCGGGGAACCTGGTAGTGGTCTGACACAGATTCTGACTACCCTCGGCCGCGTCCGTCTCGCCCAGGTGGGAGCACGCAGTGTCGGCAAGGCCTGCCACGTACTCGATCTAATGCTCGCACACGCTGCTAACCGGCGGCAGTTCGGACGGCCTCTAGGAGAATTCCAGATGGTCCAGCAGTTGATCGCAGACAGTGTCATCGACATCAACTCAGCGCGACTTATGGTACTGCGAGCGGCCTGGGAGATCGACTGCGGGCGCGACGCACGCGATTGGATATCAATGGTCAAGGTGCACGCGGCCGAGGCAGTGGGGCGCGTCGTCGATCGGGCAGTGCAGGTTTTTGGTGGTATGGGTTACTGCAAGGATCTGCCGATCGAACGCTACTTCCGCGATGCTCGGATCGCTAGGATCTACGACGGTGCCTCGGAGATCCACCGCATGGTGCTAGCAAGGGACGCCCTTCGAAGCGGCTCGCTTCTCTTCGACTCGGTTGCATCGGGAGGTTGGCGATCCATTGCAGACGCTTAGCGGTCCATCGTTGCGTCCTCGTCGTCTGAGTCCGGACGAGGCAGTGAGGGAGATATCCGACGGTCTAACAGTCGCAATCTTGGGTGCAGGCGGAGGACTCAACGAGCCGACGACACTGATCGACGCCCTGGCCAGACGGTTCGCCGCGACGGGAGCCCCGTCGGGCCTCACGTTGTTCCACTCGTCCGGCCTAGGGGACCGTGCGGAGCGGGGGATGTCGCCCCTGGCGAAGCCAGGTCTGGTGAAGCGGATCATCGGTGGACACTGGGGGCAGTCACCCCGGCTAGCCGAGATGGCCGAGCGCAACGAGATCGAAGCATACAATTTCCCTCAAGGGGTAATGTCGCAACTTCTACGAGCCGGCGCTGCCGGCCAGCCTGGAATCGTCACCCACGTGGGTCTCGGTACTTTCGTCGACCCGAGATCGAGAGGTGGCCGCCTCAACGAGTCAACGACCGAAGAACTGGTCCACCTAATCGAAATCGATGGGAAGGACTGGATGTACTACCCCACCGTCCCAATCGACGTCGCTCTCATCCGTGCAACGACGGCGGACACTCTCGGCTACCTGTCCCTGGAGGACGAGATCGCATTCCTCGACATTTTGGCTCTTGCCCAAGCGGCGCACAACAACGGTGGCCTTGTGGTAGCGCAGGTCGAGCGCGTGGTGAAGGCCCGCACTCTTCATCCGAAGGCGGTCCGGGTCCCCGGATTTCTCGTCGATATGCTGGTCGAATGTCCCGGGCAGCCGCAGCTGTACGGCACGCCAGTCAGCGGCTTCTTCGCCGGCGATTATCGGACCGACTCGAATGTCCTCGAGGTGCTACCACTCGACGTCCGCAAAGTCGTGGCACGCCGAGCATTGATGGAAGTCGCTCCTGGCGCGGTCGGCAATGTCGGTGTTGGCATATCAGACGGGGTGGGGATCGTCGCTCAAGAGGAGGGAGTGGACGAGGAGTTCACTTTGACCGTTGAACTCGGACCCGTCGGAGGGGTGACGGCGAGGGGCATCTTTCTTGGCGCAAGCGTAAACACCCAAGCGTTGTTAGACATGCCGGCGCAGTTCGACTTCTACGACGGGGGAGGTCTCGATGTGGCGTTACTGTCTTTCGCCGAGGCGGACCGCGAAGGCAACGTGTGCGTCCATCGCTTCGGCGGCAAAATCATGGGGACCGGGGGCTTCATAGAGATCGCTCAGAGTTCCAAGAAAGTGGTCTTCAGCGGAACCTTTACAGCAGGTGGCCTCGATGTGGAGATCGCTGACGGTCTGGTGCGAATTCGCACAGAAGGACGCGCCGATAAGTTCCTTTGGGGCCTCGCGGAGTTGACATTTTCGGCTTCCGACGCACTCGAACGGGGACACAAGGTGGTGTTCATCACCGAACGAGCGGTTTTCGACGTTTGTGATACCGGGCTTCGTTTGATCGAAGTCGCTCCGGGGATAGATCTTGAGCGAGACGTGCTTGCTCACATGGGGTTCACTCCGGTCGTATGTTCGAGCGTCAAGGAGATGGACCGTCGGCTGTTCATGCCTGAACCAATGGGGATCAGAGACGAATGGATGTGTGGGAAATGACAGCGACCGTGCCGCTCAAAGTTGGAGACAACTGCGAGTTCACCAAAACAATCTCCGAGTCGGACGTATATGGATTCGCCGGAATCACTGGTGACTTTAGTCGCATGCACACCGACGAAGTATTTATGCAGACAACTGAATTTGGAACCCGCATCGTCCATGGCGTCTTGAGCTTCGCTCTCGGGTCAACAGCATCAACGCTTATACAGAGTCAGATGCATGCACCGCTGCCCAGCCTTTCGTACGGCTATGACCGGCTTCGGTTCGTGAAACCTGTCTACATCGGCGACACCCTAAGGGCTACGTACACAGTGAGGGAGGTCGACGACTCCAAACTGCGGTCGTTGGCCGACGTGCGGGTCTACAACCAGCACGGCGATGTGTGCGTGGCGGCGACGCACATCCTGCAGTTTTTCGAGATAGACGACATGACGGACGGGCACCGATGAGAATAGCGGTACTTGGTGCGGGATCCCTGGGCAGCGTGATCGGCGGAGCGCTCACTCGGGGTGGGGGGGACGTCACGGTGGTAAGTCGTAACCCGGCCTACGTCGAAGCTGTTAACGAGCGAGGGCTTTCGTTGATAGAGGACGGTGAGACCACCATCGTGTGGCCTCGGGCGACCTCGTGCGTCCGCGACGTCGGGACGGTAGATCTCCTGATCGTGCTTGTGAAATCGTTTGACACCCGGCAGGCATTGAGCGACGCGGCTCCGCTGATCGGTGCGGCAACGATCGTTCTCACCCTCCAAAATGGTCTCGGCAACGAGGAGGTCGTAGCGGCCGCTGTGGGCGCCGAGCGGGTTGTCAGCGGTCGGACCTACATAGGTGGCGATGCTGTGGCGCCCGGAGTGGTCGTCGCTGGCATTCGTGGTCGGGCTACAGTGATCGGCGAGTTGACCGCAAGCAGGACTGCGCGAATAGAGGCTGTAGCCGACGAGTTCCGTCGCGCCGGTCTAGTCACCGAGGTCAGCGACGACATCCACAAGGTGATTTGGCGCAAGCTGTTAGTCAACGTGGCGACTGGGGCACTGGCTGGTGTCACAGGGCTCGCGTACGGCCCGCTGTACCGCCTCGACGGGATGCGGGAGGTTGCAGCTATGGCAGTTGGCGAGGCGGTCGCTGTAGCGGCGGCCTCGGGAGTCGACCTCGAGCCGGTTGACCCGGCCGAGGTGTGGGCAAGTGCGCGCGACGGTCTTCCGGCCAGTTTCAGGACATCGATGCTGCAATCGCTCGATAGGGGCACGCCCAGCGAGGTTGAAGCCATCAACGGTTCTGTCGTAGCTGCCGGGAAGCGTCTCGGAGTGGCGACACCGGTCAACTCAACTCTTGTCGCCCTAGTTACAGCGCGCGAGTCGACGTCCAGGCCAACGGCGTCAAAGTCGGACATGAAAGTGCCGGGCCGAATCGACCATGTTGCACTGTTTGTTGCCGACCTTGCAGATGCTCTCGACACATATACGTCCGTATTCGACATGACCGAAACAGCTGAGTCGTTTCGCGACGAGTCCTTAGGAGCCCCTCACCAGGTCTGGATGAGCGGCGGGATCCAGTTAATCGAGCCACACGGTCCCGGAGTACAAGCAGGACGGCTCGCGCACATCGCCATAGCAGTCACCGACAAAAGGAAGGTAGGGCAGGCTTTGGAAACTCGCGGCGCCCATCAGAGCGATCGTGGCCCAGACTGGTGGACGCTTCCCGACGGCTTGGTGATCGAACTCGTGGAGGCCCAGTTCGGCGACCTGGACATCGGAATCCAGCCGACGCCGTGAATCACCTGGATCGTGTTTGAAGTCGTCGGGAGAGCCTGCACCACCAAGCCCACTACCCTCACGTATGGCCGTTCCGGCTGCGATGATGGTAACGCTGAGTTCGTCCATGCCGGTGTATGTAGTCGGGGCACTGTCTGTGGAGATGCGCCGCTCGCTCGCATTCGGACCGGGCGCTCTCGGGCTAGCCGTGGGTCTTTATTTTCTTGGGGCGGCAGCAAGTTCCATCCCTTTCAGCCGCCTTGCGGAAAGGGTCGGCGGGGGGCGGGTCATGAGGGTGTCGTCAGCTCTCGAAGCGGGACTGCTATTGACAATCGCCGCGTTCGCAGCGTCGTCGGTGGAACTCGCCGTTCTCCTTGCCGCTACCGGTGTGGTGAGCGGGGCTATCATGCCGGCGACGTATCTCTTCTTGGCTCGCCGGGTCGAGCCGGGTCGTCAAGGTCGGGCGTTTGGGATCAACCAAGCGGCCGTCCCGCTTGCTCCGCTCTTAGGCGGTCTTGCCGTACCATTCGTAGCACTGACCGTTGGCTGGAGATGGGCGTTCGTTATCGCGGCGGGATTGGCTCTGGTCGCGAGTGGGATCGTACCGACATCGCTCTCAAGCTTGAGTGAACGACGCCAGGCCCGCCGTGAGGCCCCCCCAGCGACCGTGGCAGTGCTGCCTTTGGTAGTGCTCTCGGCGGGCCTCGGGCTCGGGATGTTCGCAGCTAGCGGCATCCTGGCCTTTCTGGCTGCAGGTGCTGTATCGGGAGGTTTTAGTCGGGCCGATGCCGGCTTCCTCGTTGCTTCCGTCGGAGCTGTCGCCGTAGTCGGCCGGATTGTGGTCGGCATTCGGGCCGACCACCGTAGCGGGGAGTACCTACGAATAGTCGCCGCCATGGCGGGCCTAGGGTCCTTTGGCTATCTGCTCATGGCTGCCGGGGAACAAACTCATGTGCGCTGGCTATTCTTGATTGCGGCGCTGCTGGCGACGGGATTCGGCTGGTCATGGAATGCCCTTTTCAATCTGTCTGTTGTTCGTTCGCACCTACAAGCTCCAGCAAAGGCAACCGGGATTACCGACGTCGGTGGTCGCCTCGGAGGCGTCGCCGGGCCAGTTGTCGCCGGTCAAATCGTCGCTCACGGATCATATCCGTTGGCGTGGGCGACGATGGGCGCAGCCGCGTTCGGCGCAGCGGGCGCGCTGCTGGCCGGTCGGCGGCTCCTTGGTCACTCCGGTCTTAGCCGTGAGGTGAATCTCTAGCGTCTCGCGTCTAGCCATGCGCTCCCCCCTAACGCTGGTCGCTCTCCTCGGCTAGCTCGATGAAAAGGTATGTCAGCCGTCAGCCTTGCTGAGTACACGTTTGCATTGACACTCGCAGTGTGGCCGTGTAGCTTCGGCGTAGGAGGTAGGCACCGTTGGCAACAGTGCTGGTTCATATCCGAGTGCGACCTGGGGCGGAGCAAGAGTTCGAGAAACTTTCCAACTCAATGTATCTGCAGACCCATCGAGACGAGAAAAATGTGCGCCGCTACGAATACTGGCGTGGAGCACAAGTAGGCCACTACTACACGCTTATTTCCTTCGATAATTTCGATGATTTTTTAGCTCATCAGACTAGCGCGCACCACGAAGCGGCCTCCCCGGCGCTGAGGAAAGTGATCGACACCCTGGAGTTGGAGTGGGTAGACCCGATCGCCGACGCGTCACCTCTTAAACCCAGCGACATGTCTCCACTTCGCGACGACGCAGAGGAACTTGCGAAGCGCTACTACGAGCGCTTCGCAATCGACGTCAAGGACTGGTGGCTGGAGATGCGCCGAAGCTGATATTCGAACCTACGGAGAAACCCACTACCTTTGTGGCGAGCCCGTAGCTGCCGACTGCGTGATCCACGCCCCGTTACCGGCGGCACAGGTCAGCGACGATCCGGATCTCGACACAAAGCAACTGATCCGGATGCTGGCAGCAGGAAAAAATGTCATAACAACTGTCGGATATGTGAACCCGAAGGCGTACGGCCAAGCGTTGGCGGATCGGCTGGACCAAGCCTGCAAATCTGGCGGAACGTCCCTTCACGGGACAGGTTTCAACCCAGGCTTCATGGGTGACGCCTTGGTTCTGGTCTTGTCAGGCTTGGCGCCCAACGTGACTTCGGTTAGCGTCAGGGAATCTGCCGACCTCTTCTGGTACGCGTCGCCGGAAATTCTCTTTGACATGATGGGGATGGGCAAAACTCTGCCCGTGTCCGACGTTCGAGTCGACGAGGAGGTAGCCGTCACCGACAAACCGCTTGACATCGCAGCTGGACACTTGGAGGCAGGCACCGTGGCAGCGCAGAGGTGGCGTTGGACCGGTTCGACCGACGGGAGTGACTGGATTCACCTGGAGTCGGTCTATCGCGCCCAGGGAGACGTGGCGCCGGACTGGGCGTCGTCGGGTTGGTTGGTCGAGCTGGGAGGGGAGCCAACCATGAAGCTGAGTATCCCCGACTGGGTATCTGACCCCTTGATGGCTACGGCTATGCATGCAGTCAACGCCGTGCCGGCTGTCTGTCGCGCCGAGCCCGGAATCCGAACTTTCCTGGATCTTCCACTGATCGTAGGACGCTCCCTGGGGTAAAGGCCGACGCTCGGCCCCGGCTACGAGGACGGCCCTCAGGCCGTACTCGCCCGGCCCGTGCCCGCCGACAGCGGCTTGGAGGACTTGCGCACACGAAGGTTGAGCTTGAGCGTGCCGAGCATGATCCCGGGTTGGTGCATCC
>JAKBBS010000253.1 GCA_021808425.1 Actinomycetes bacterium | reverse complement strand
CCGTCACCATGACAGCGACAGCGTCCATGCACACCTACGAGGTCGACGCCGCTCTCGTCGGACGCAAAGTGGAATTGCTGTTCGACCCGTTCGATTTGGCGGTCATCGAGGTCCGCTGGAACAACCGTCCGATGGGTGTAGCCGTGCCAGTCACGATCGGCCGGCACGCCCACCCCGCTGAACGCCCCGAGACCCCTACACCGCCCTCGACAAGCACCGGGATCGACTACCTCGCGCTCGTCGAAGCCCGCCGCGACCGCGGAAGAAGCACGGATCTCCAACTCGGGGATACACCCCGCCGCCCAGAGCAACCCGGACCGGCCGCCCATCGACCCCAACCAACTGAAACTGCCCTGCACATGGGAACACATCGGCCTCACCGACGACACCACCGACAAAGAGGAAGGTATCCGATGAGCAGCGAAGGAGTTCGCAGCCGACGCAGATCAAGGCCCAGCCGCTCGTGCCTATCCCGCTCGATCGACCATGATACCGCCGGGCTCTTGGCTCACCGAGGCCGTGGCGACCCGTGATATCGAGCCTATCGCCTCGAACATGGCCGCAGCAGGCGAACGCCTCAGCGACGCCCGCCGGCATGTTCGCTCCGCTCGACGCCTCGCCGATGACGACCCGACTCTGGGCATGTCCGCTTGCCACGACGCCATCCGCAAGGCGATCACCGCTCACATGACAGCAGCAGGCCCTGCGGGCCCGGGGAGGTGACGGCGCCCACCGGATCGTCCTCGACTACGCCCGACACCAACTCGGAGCCCTCGTCGCCGCCTCGGACCTGGCCGAGGCCGACGACATTCGCCGGGATCGAAGCCTGGCCGAGTACGGCGACGTCGAGAGCCGCCAACTGACCGCCGAGCACATCCGGGCCGCAGTCGACGTGGCTGACCGGATCGTCAACGCGGTGGCGAACGGGCTCGCGTCGCAGCGCCGAGACCGACCGAGCTGAGCACGCGAATGGACCCTGCTGGGAGTGCCAGCCCTGAGAACCGCCGTGAGAACCAAAGCGCCGCCGGCCTCTACCCGCAGCGTTGGGAGTTCGAGCCCACACTCGACGAGCGAAGGGGGTGCTGAGATGTTACTCGGGTCAGAGTGGAAGACAACGGGCACACCAGCGGAGTGGTTGCCTATTTGGGTGCCTCATGGAAGCTTGGGCTGTCCGGTCGTTCCCTGAACGGCAAACGGGTGCTGCACGGCGGGCAAGGCCGAGGTCGGTTCTTCGCTTATTCACTCGGATATATCGCGACGTATTCGGCGTTCGCTAGGGTTAGCTGCGTTCGAGGCGAGGGGTAGCGAGTTGCGCGACGAGCAGGCTGACACCGGCAGCGACGGGGATCGCGATGAGAGCCCCGATAACGCCGAGCAACGTGCCGCCGATCAGGGTGGCTATGACGGTGACTAGGCCCGGGACAGCCACGGTCCGGCGCATTATGCGCGGGCTGATCACGTAATCTTCGACCAGTCGGTAGGCGACGTAGAAGCCAATGGTGGCTACAGCAACTGTTATCGACACGGTCAAACCGACAGCCGCTACGATGGCGCCGGCGATAGTTGAGCCCACCAAGGGTATCAAGTCGAAGATGGCGACGAGTACCGCCAAAAGCAGCGGGTAGGGGATTCCGAGAGCCATGCACCATGCCCACGTACCGATCCCTGTGATAACAGAGATAAATACGTTGCCGAGGACGTAACCGCCGACCTTGTCGAATATTTCCTCGCCGATGAGCACGACCCGCGCCCGGCGGCTGCGCGGCGACAGTGAGAAGAGCGTGCGCTTGAAGCGTGGCATATCGACAAGCAGGTAGATGCTCACGACGACCACTATGACGGTCGATGCAAGTGCGCTGAGCACCGCTTTGCCCACGCCGAGCACCCCGGTCGCAACAGACCCGCCCCCGTTTAAGTAGTTCTGAAGTGAAGACTCGATGTGGTAGCGGGAGTTGAGACGCCCGAGGAACGTACTGCGATCGCTCAGTTGTTTGGCGTAGCTCGGAAGGGCGTTGATCAGTTGGGTTACCTGTTTCACAATCACAGGGATGACCAAGTCCAGTATTCCAGCGAACGCAGCAAGCGCCACCGCCACCACGATGAATACCGCAACCCCTCGAGGCAGGCCCCTTCTACAAAGCCAGTCCACGAGCGGTTCGAGGCCGGCTGCGATGAACAGCGACAAGATCAGCAGAAGCAAGATTTGCCGTGCGGCATAAACGACCCAAAGGGAGATGGCCGCCGTGGCTACCCCAAAGGTGGTCGCCATTCCCATCCAAAACGACGATCGCCGGTCGAACGGACGACCGATCCGGCCGTAGGAGTTGTCGTCATCGACGCGCGCCTCGATTGCTGCGGCAGCCTCGATGGCATCGAGCTCGGGAGGATCCTCGCCGGCGAGCTCGTCGAGCGGGTTCGCGGCCTGGTCACCGCCTAGGTTGCTCATAGGAGTTTCTTCGCGAGGCTGGCCATATGAATGCTGATACTCAAATATGTCCAGTTTCGGCGTCCGGAAACCTACGGGCGCGATCGTGACGGAGCGCATAGAGACTCAAGGCAACTAGCAGCTAGGGTCCATCCCGCTAGGCAGGCTGGGAGAACGAGGAGGGCTGGGACGTGACCGAGCAGGGGGTCCCAACGACAGCGAATGCGATTAACCCGACTCCTCCGAAGATAGCGCGATGCACCTCACGCACGAGCCTACATCGGGCTCCTTGTCTTTCGACAACCTCCTCGCCGGTATCGCCGGGAAGATCGTGGACGGTGCCGGCAGCCGGCGGCCATGTCGGCGTGGACGAAGTAGCGGCGGGTCGTTTGAAGCGAGATCCGTCGCAGCGGGCGAAGGCTGGCGGTCAGGATCGTCGTCGCGACCTGCTGCCACAACTTCGTCAGTTTGGTAGCGCGGTAGGCGGGTAATGACGTGACCATGGGTGATTACGCAGATTCAGTCGTGGTGGTGGCTCCACCCGACGCAGTGTTGGACTATTTGTCCGACATCAGTAACCTTCCTCGCTGTTCAGTAGCGGCACAAATGTGAGAGTCTTTGGCAGTGTGGCTCAAGGTGAGGACAATGGCGACAGCGACGTCGACCCTGCTCGTCGACGTCGGGCCCCGGGGTGGGCTGATGGCCTTTGCGCGCTGCGGGCGCGACCTCGCGGCCCAGTTCGGTGCGCGAGTGGGCCTAGTGCCGGCGGGGGACCTCGAGCCGGGCGTGGCGGCTTCCGTCTTGGCTGATGCGCGGCCGGTGTGAGCCGCCACGACCGGCAACGCCTCAATGACATCACCGCGGCGTCCGTCGCGATCCGTTCGCACCTGGAGAGGGGTGGCCTTCGCGACGGGCTGGTCTTCGAGGCGATCAGGGTGCGTCTCATCGAGATCGGCGAGGCGGTCAAGGCTCTGGCCGCCGAGATTCTTGACCGTTAGCGGAACGTGCAATGGGACCACTTTGCCCGGCCGGCGGGACTGGCTGGCACCGCCACTTCGACACCTCATACGCCATCTTGGCCACCACCGTCGAGCAGGGCCCGCCCGCTCAAGATCGAAGAATCGGTCCATGGCCTGATCGACGTGGCCAAGCACGACTCGAACGTTCTCGCACCAAGATCGACCGTCGTCGACACCCGGACTCGTCGTCCTCGGTTCGCCCGTTCTGACCCCCCCCAATAGCGCCTATAACCCTCCTACCGTGGTGGTAGACTTAGTTTGTGCCTAGAGGAAAGCCTGCGCCGAAGTTGGCGATCACCGTCGACCCGGAGGTTCATGCAGGGGTTATAGCCGCGTCTGCAGAGGAGGGGTTGAGCGTTTCGGCATGGATGACCGCCGCAGCTCGCCGGGCTCTACTTCTGCGAGATGGCCTTGCTGCAGTGGCTGAATGGGAAGCGGAGCATGGCCCGCTGAGCGATTCCGAGCTGAGATTGGCGCACGAGCGCGTTTCCGACGAGAACCGAAGCTCGAGCAAACGTCGCTCCGCGTGAGCGTCGTCTACGACGCAGGTGTTTTGGTCGCCGCCGATCGAAACGACCGCGACGTCTGGGCTGACCACCGTGCTCGCCTCGAAGGGGGCGTCGTTCCGGTGACGACTTCGCCGGTGGTCGCCCAGGTGAGCCGCTCTCCTCGCCAGGTGCAGCTCCGCCGATTCCTTCGCGGTTGCGACATTGTCGGCTTCACCAGCGAAGAACCTCACGAAGTAGGAGCGCTGCTGTCGCGGGCCGAAGCCTCCGATGTAGTCGACGCACACGTCGTGCTGACCGCGAGTCGCCGTCGGTCCACCGTGGCGACCTCTGACGAGCAGGACCTTCAAAGGCTTTCCGATTGCCTCCCTAAGCCGGTCGTCGTCCAGTCAGTCGTGGCCGGGCGACGGAGAAGGCGTCCGTAAAAGCTCTGGCAGGTCGTCAAAACTGACGGTCTTTGCTCACAGGCTCTTCGTCTGGTGAAGAACCGGAAACTGTCACCGTATTCGCGATGGCCAACACGCTCGTGGTGATCATCTGGCACGTCCTGGCTGACGGGTCCACCTAGGACGAACTCGAAGCCGACCACTTCGACCGCTGCAAAGACGCCACCCGCCGACAGCGATACCTTGTTCGAGAATTCGAGAATCTGGAGGTACTCGTACCGCTTGGCCGACCGCGTGCAAAGCGCTCAGCACTGGATGGCAAAGCGCGCCGCTGTGCAGGCGCGCTGCAGTTCGGTCGTGCCCAGTCGCCCGACGTGCTGAACGAGCCTTTCCTTTGGAAGCGGGAGGATATTGTCGAAGTTCGC
>JAKBBS010000252.1 GCA_021808425.1 Actinomycetes bacterium | reverse complement strand
ATGGTCCGCCAGTGGCAGGAGATGTTCTACGAGGAGCGCTACAGCGAGGTGTACCTCTCGCCGGACCTGCCCGACTACGTCAAGTGGGCGGAGGCTATGGGCTGCGTCGCTTTCCGGGTCGAGGACCCCGACGAGGTGGAGCCGACCATCGCCAAAGCGAACGCTATCGACGACCGTCCCGTCGTCATCGACTTTCGCACCGATGCCCGTGAGAAGGTCTTCCCGATGGTGCCGGCCGGTCTGTCCAACGACGACGTCGTCGTGCACCCTTCGCAGTCGAGTTCGGTGAAAAAGGTGGTCCAGTGATGGCAGCGCCAACCTCAACGCATCAGACCCTTTCGGTGCTCGTCGAGAACCGCTCGGGGGTTCTTGCGCGGGTGAGCGGGATGTTCGCCCGCCGCGGTTTCAACATCATCTCCTTGGCGGTCGCCCCGTCGGATGATCCCCGCTTCAGCCGCATCAACCTGGTGATAGACGTCGAGGAGACATCGGTGGAGCAGATGACGAAGCAGCTTTTCAAGCTCGTCAACGTGGTCAAGATCACGGAGCTGCACCCTTCCGAAGCTGTCGAGAGGGAGCTGCTTATGCTGACCGTCGCAGCGGGAACCAATCACCGGGGGGAGGTCGTCGAGCTCGTGGACATCTTCGACGCCAAGATCGTCGACGTGAGTCCTGCCGCTGTCACCGTGATGCTCGCAGGTGAGCCGGACCGCCTCGACGACTTCGAGGACCTGATGCGCTCATACGGGATCGTAGAGATTCAACGCACCGGTCGGGTGGCGCTGCCCCGGGTCCGCAAGGCAAGCTGATAGCCATGCCAGCGACCGTTTATTACGAAAAAGACGCCGACCCGGGGATCATCGCCGGGCGCAAAGTGGCCATCATCGGCTACGGATCCCAGGGACACGCCCACGCCCTCAACTTGAGGGACTCGGGCGTCGACGTGCGGGTAGCGCTGCGCGACGGTTCCTCGTCTCGCGCCAAGGCCGAGGCCGCCGGGCTCGTCGTGAAGAGTATCGCCGACGCCGCCCGAGAGGCCGACGTCATCATGCTCCTCGCACCCGACACCGAGCAGCAGGCCATATACCGCTCCGAGATTGAGCCCGGGCTGGCGCCCGGCGATGCGCTCCTGTTCGCGCACGGCTTCAACGTCCGGTTCGGTCTGATATCGGCCCCCGCCGGCGTCGACGTAGCTATGGTCGCGCCGAAAGGGCCCGGCCATCTTGTGCGTCGTACCTACGAAGGTGGGGGCGGGGTCCCCGCTCTGGTCGCAGTCGAGCAGGACGCAAGCGGCAAAGCTCACGCGCTTGCCCTCTCCTACGCGTACGCCATCGGGGCCACCCGGGCCGGGGTCCTCGACACTACGTTCAAGGAGGAGACCGAGACCGATCTCTTCGGCGAGCAGGTGGTCCTCTGCGGTGGCCTGACCTCTCTGATCCAGGCCGGGTTCGAGACGCTCGTGGAGGCCGGCTACCAGCCTGAGTCCGCCTATTTCGAGTGCCTGCACGAGGTGAAGCTGATCGTCGACTTGATGTACGAGCACGGCATCGCCGGAATGCGCTACTCCATCTCAGACACCGCGGAGTACGGGGACCTGACACGGGGTCCGAGGGTGATCAGCCCGGCGGTGCGTGACGAGATGCGCAAGATCCTTGCCGAGATCCGCTCCGGCTCGTTCGCCGAGGAGTGGGTTGCGGAGAACCGCGCTGGGCGCGGACGCTTCGAGGAGCTTCGCCGTGCAGGCCAGGAGCATTCGATCGAGAAGGTCGGGGCCGAGCTGCGGGCGATGATGCCTTTCATCAACGCGGGATCGGCTCGCCCTCAGGACGTCAGCGGAGGCTGAAGCGGGATTTGCGCCCGCTTGTAGCGGCCGCAGGCACTTCTCGGACATCCTCGACGGCGATCTCGCGGTCGGGCTTCTCGTTTCCTGTGCGAGCGGCCCCGCAAGGGGGCGGGTTCAGCGCCCGCCGTGTTACTACCCGGGCCTCCCAGACCCGGGGGGCGCCGTCCGGTGGATCGACCTCGAGGCGGACGAGGTCGCCCTCCTGAAGGCTGCCCCACCGCGGCCAGCCGAGAAGTTCCCACCCGATCTCGCCTAGGACCTCTCGTTCCAGGGCCTGGACGCCCGGTGTTTCGAGACCGGTAGCCCCGCGGTAGTGGCCGAGGAGGTCGCGAGGATTCCCGCCGTGATCCAAGATCGCGACGAGGCTGTCGACGTCCAGGTAAGCCCAGCAGGTGCCTTCGGGAAGGACCACGGCGGTCGGGGCGAAGCGGTGGCCGCCCGTATGGGTCGTCCGTCTCACCCGGTACCGACCGGAAAGACGACCTGACGCCCTGATCTCCACCTCCAACGCCGTGCCGAGAGAACCGCAGCAACGGTCCCGGCGGCCGTGCCCGCAGACGAGCACGTCAACCGTGTCGATCGGGTGCATCCCCGGCGGGTTGCCGCCGTCGAGAAGCCGTCGCGCCGTCAGCGCTGCGTCGGTGCCGGCCGGGGCCTCGTAGCCGACGTAGGAACCGGCAGCCGAATCCCAGCGGTAGAAGGCGACGGAGCGCTCAGCCTCGGGAGAGCCGAGAACCGCCTGGAGGCGCACAGATGCGCGTCTCGCTGCTACTGCCAGTTCGGACAGGGCCGGTATCTCCGAGACGTCCCTCGGCCATGGAAGCGGCCACTCCACGAGAAGGAAGCCGCTGTAGCTGCCCGCCGTCCCGACCGGATCGACGTCGTTCTGGCGCGACCACTCCGAGCAGCGAACCAGCGACTCGTCTTCCTCCGCCACGGTTACGGGTCCAGCTGTCTCTGCGGCCACGAGGGCAACTTACCGGACTCAGCCCATCTGCTGGGGAGCTATAGAGCTCCAGCGACGAAGTCGATGCATGCAGTGAGAGCCTCGACATCGTCGGGGTCGACAGCCGGGAACATCCCGATCCGCAGCTGGTTGCGTCCCAGCTTGCGGTACGAGTCGGTGTCGACGATCCCGTTTGAGCGAAGCACCTCGTTGACCTTGCCGGCTTCGATCCCTTCGGTGAGGTCGACGGTTCCCACCACGTTGCTTCGCTCGTCCGGCTTGGCAACGAACGGCGTAGCGAACGTCGAGTGCTCCGCCCACGAGTAGAGGATCTGAGCGGAGCGTTCGCTACGTCCAGCGGCGAAGTCGAGACCACCGTTCGCGAGCATCCAGTCGAGCTGTTCGACGAACAGGAAGAGTGTGGCAACGGCAGGGGTGTTGTAGGTCTGGTCGAGGCGGCTCTGGTCGATGGCGATACGAAGATCCAAGAAAGCGGGCATCCACCGGCCGCTCTCGCCTATACGGGCGACACGCTGGAGGGCTGCCGGCGACAGAAGCGCCACCCAGAGGCCTCCGTCGGACGCAAAGGACTTCTGCGGAGCGAAGTAGTATGCGTCCACTTGAGACGGGTCGAAGCGAAGGCCACCGGCTGCTGAGGTGGCGTCGACTGCCACGATGGCGTCATGGCTTCCCGCTGGCCGTATGGGAGTCATCATTACGCCGGTCGAGGTCTCGTTGTGGGTGAGAGCGTACAAGTCGACGTCGTGCGAGGGTTCGGGCCATGGGTGGGTTCCCACAGCAGACCTGACCAGCTGTGGGTTGCTAAGGTGCGGCGCAGCCTGGGCGGCCTCGGCGAACTTGGCGGAGAACTCGCCGAAGACCAGGTGCTGGCTCGTCGAGTCGATGAGCCCGAAGGTCGCGACGTCCCAGAAGGCGGTGGAGCCCCCGTTGCCGATCACGACCTCGTATCCGTCTGGGAGGGAGAAGAGCTCGGCGAGCCCATGGCGCAGCCTCCCGACCAGGGCACGGACTGGCTCCTGGCGGTGGCTGGTGCCGAGCAGGCTTGCCGAGACGGCGTGGAGCGCGTCGGCCGCCTCCGGGCGGACCTTGGTTGGGCCGCAGCCGAAGCGGCCGTCTCGGGGGAGCAGCGAAGTGGGAATTCGGATGTCTGTCACATTGGGGTTGGCCACTGTGAAAGCATTACATCTCATGGGTCGCATCTCACAACGCATATCGGCAGTAACCGAATCCGCCACACTCGCCATCGACGCGAAAGCCAAGGCGCTCAAGGCCTCCGGAGAGGACGTCATCGGCTTCGGGGCAGGCGAGCCTGACTTCCCCACGCCCGGCCACATCGTGGACGCGGCCGTGGCAGCATGCCTGGACCCGAAGAACCACAAGTACACTCCCGCGGGCGGGCTTCCCGAGCTGAAGGCAGCGATAGCTGCCAAGACGAAGCGCGACTCGGGACTGGACGTGGCGCCATCCCAGGTGCTGGTCACCAACGGCGGAAAGCAGGCGGTGCAGGAGGCTTTCGCAGCGCTTCTCGATCCCGGCGACGAGGTTCTCATGCCAACCCCGTACTGGACCACGTACCCGGAGTCGATCCGACTCGCCGGCGGAGTGCCGGTCGAGGTCCCCACCTCGTGGCAGTCAGGGTTCAAGGTGACCGTCGACCAGCTCGAATCTGCGAGGACCTCGCGGACGAAGGTGCTCCTCTTTGTCTCGCCCTCCAACCCGACGGGAGCTGTCTATGACGCCGACGAGGTGGAGGAGATCGGACGCTGGGCGGTCGACTCGGGCGTGTGGGTACTGACAGACGAGATCTACGAGCATCTCGTGTACGGTGAAACTCGGTTCACTTCCATGCCGGCCGTGGTTCCCGACCTCGCCGATACATGCGTGGTCGTGAACGGCGTAGCCAAGACCTACGCCATGACGGGCTGGCGGGTCGGCTGGATCATCGGGCCGGCCGACCTGGTCGTCGCCGCCACGAACCTCCACTCGCACGCGACCGCCAA
>JAKBBS010000251.1 GCA_021808425.1 Actinomycetes bacterium | reverse complement strand
CCAAAACGGGACGGCGACAGGCCCACAACAGCCCACGACAGCCCCTCAAAGAGGAGGAGACCACAAGGTCAGCACTCGAATTTCACCGGGAAGTAGTTAGCCGCTGGGTGAAGAACGCTTCGAGGGTGGGGGCGAGCGCGCTCACGACCGCGTCCCGGCCAATGTCTCTAGACGGCTGGCGGCCAGGGCGAGCAGTTCGGGGACGCCGGAGACATACCAGTAGGTGGCACGGGGGTCGACATGGCCGAGATAGGTGGACAGCAACGGCATGCGCACCGCGACGTCGCCGCCGTCGCGATACCAGGCGATCAGGGTGTCGACTGCGAAGGAATGCCTGAAGCAATGAATGTGAATTCTCGGCTGCGGTGAGCCTGGCGGCTTCTCGAGTCCGGCCAGCCGCACCAGGTGGCGGAAAGTGGGCTGCACCGTGTTGTGCGACAGCCTGCTGCCGCGGGCGGAGATCAAGAAGCTGGAACCGGGGCCTGGATGCCCAAGACGGTCCCGTGCAGCGCCATAGCTTCTAAGCGCGTCGATGGTGCTCGAGTGCAGGAGGACCTCACGGGACTTGCCATACTTCGATTCCCGCACCGCAAGCGCCTGGCCCGGCCAGTCGATGTCGCCGACATCGAGAGCCATGGCTTCGCCCACCCGCATGCCCGTCGCTGCCAACAGCCCTATCAGGGTCTCGAAGGTCGCCGCCCTGGCTAGCCGGTTCAAGAGTGCGCGCCGCGGCCATCAGCGCCTCGACGTCATCGGCGGAGAAGATGTAGGGGACCGGGCGGTGCTTGCCTGCAGGGAACAGGCCGTCGGGAGGGACCTCGGTGTCGGGATCGAGGGCGTGAAGGTAGCGGGCGAAGTGGCGGGCTACCCGCATCCGACGGGCGATGTAGGCAGCCGAGCCGCTGGCCTGGGTGGTCCAGGCGGCCGCCAGGGCGGTCGTGACCGTCGACGCCCCCGCCTTGTCGAGGAACGCCACGAAGTCGGCGAGCAGGCGTCCTTCACCGGCCAGTTTGTAACCCAACGCCCGGCGCAGATCGAGATAGTCGCCGCTGTGTCGGCGAAGATCGGTCATCGCGTGACCCCCGGCCAGGGGCGGACGACCTCCACCAGTGACTTTCGGTCGACCTTCGCGTAAAGCGCCGTGGTGTCGCTGCGTTGATGTCGCAGTACTTGACCGATCTCCCCCAGACTGGCGCCACCGGCGAGCATCCCAGTGGCAGCCGAGTGGCGCAGGCGGTGAGCCCGCGCGGGGCCGAGACCGGCCCGCCCACAGGCGCGCCAGACTATCGAGGAGACACCACCGGAGGTCAGGGCCGTCTGCGGTGCCCGCACCCGCACGAACAGCGACCGGTTCTGACAGCTTGGCCGACCCCGCGACAGCCAGGCGGCGATTGCCTCTCCGACGTCGACGGGCAGCGGCAGCCGGTCGATTCGGTTCCCCTTGCCCCTTACTGTCATCTCTCCGGAGCGCCAGTCGATATCGCCGAGGCCGAGCCGGGCTGCTTCGCCGGCGCGTAGACCAGACGGGACAACACCACAAGGATGGCGAAGTCCCTCCGACCGATCACGCTGCGTCTATCACAGCTTCTGAGCAAGGCAGTGACCTGGGCGGCTGGAAGCGCCTTGGGCAGTGTGGCCAGACGCCAGCCGGCCACCGAAGGCACCGCGTCGGCCAGCGGTGCGACCACAAGCCCTTCGACATAGAGGAACCGCAGCAGTGATCGCAGCCTGGTGGTCATCGCCTTGGCCGAAGCGACCTTCAGTCGTCTGACCTCTTCAACCACGAAGCGGGTCACCTCGCCAGCGGTCACCTCCTCCAAGTCGACGACGCCGTCGGTGACCAACCAGGCCAGGAACAGCCGGGCGACATCGATGTACACCCGGACGCTGTCAGCCTCGAAACCCCGCTGGCCGAAGAGGTATCGCCTGTAGCGATCGATCAGCGCCTCCGCCGAAGTCTCAGCCACAGCGGCTCCCCCTTCGCTCAGCACTCCGACATCGATCAGGTAGTCGGCCAGCAGCGAAAACCGCTGCCGCGAAACCGGCCTGACAAACCCTCGGGCGGTCCTCCAGGCTACGAAGTCGTCGATCACCGAGACCGACAGGCCCGCCATCTCCGGGCCCCCCTCATCCATCCAGCGGCTCAGCTGCGCCATCAAGTACAAGTAATCGGCTCCCGACCGGAAACCCCTTCCGGCCAGATGCTCTTCGAACCCTTGGGCCCAGGGCGCCAGGGGCCCTCCTGGGACTGGGAGGGTCGAGCGCTGGCGCGGTGGCGGTGGTAGGCAGGTCCGGGCTCAGGTCCCTGGGTTTCCCCGGGGCTGCCGTGTTCGGTTGCCGTGATCGCTCCGTTTCCAGCGCCCGCCCATAGAACCGTGCATGCGGTTCTCCCGCACACGGCTCACCGACGTCTTTCACCGGCGGTGTTCGGCCACGAGAGCCCGCCAGGACCGGTTGGGCCTGGGGGCGACGACGGTTCCTTCGAGCGTGATCAGACCGAACCGGTTTGGTGACAACCGGAGCATGGCCCAGCCGTAGCGTCGGTGCCGCTTGTGCAGCTTGGCCACGAACAGGCAGATCCGGTCAATGGTGTGGGTCATGATCTTGTCGAACATGCGGGCCGAGTTCCCGATACGGAAATACCCGGCCCAGCCTCGCAGGAAGCGGTTGACTTCTGCGACGACTTGTTCGAACGGGACCAGCAGCCGGGAACGGACCGTCAGTTGGCGGATGCGTTCTCGGGCGTGCTGGAGGGCTCGACGTGAGGGCCAGCGGGCGAGGAAGACGACACGTTTGGTCCCTTGACGACCCCGGGCTCGCACCAGCCGGTGATGAAAGCCGAGGAAATCGACTCCCTCGCCTCCCACTTCTAGCTTGACGATTCGGGTTTTGGCCGCTTTGAGCTCCAGGCCCATCTCGGCCAGGATCTCACCGAGCCGCTGTAGGGCCCGTTCGGCTTCGCTTCGGGACTGACACATCACCAGCAGATCGTCGGCGTAGCGGCATAGCACCCCGCAGCGCTCGTCTTCCCAGGCCCGGTCGAGCCGGTTGAGATAGACGTTGCACATCAACGGGGAAATGACCCCGCCTTGTGGGGTGCCGGTGACGCTGTGCCGGACCGTGGTTCCCTCCAGCACCCCCGAGCGCAACATCGCCCGGATCAGCTTGAGGACTTTGCGGTCACAGACCCGCTCCTCGACCATTGACATCAATCGGTCATGCGGTATCGCCTCGAAACAGTTGGCGATATCGGTTTCAGCCACCCAGCGTCTCCCCTTGAAGGACTCATCGAGCAAGACCTGCAAGGCATCATGCGCCGCCCGCTTGGGCCGAAACCCGTAACTGACCGGACGGAAATCGGCTTCGAAGACCGGCTCTATGACCGTCTTCAACGCCGCTTGCACGATGCGGTCGCGGATCGCGGGAATCGACAGCGGGCGCTTATCCGAACTGCCGGGTTTGGGTATCCACACCCGACGGACCGGAAGGGGCCGATATCTCTCCTCACGTAGATCCGCGGCCAGTTCGTCGAGCAGCCGGGAAACCCCATACTGCTCGACCATGCTGAGGGTGACACGATCGACACCGGCGGCACCGCGGTTGCGGGCCACCTGCTCCCACGCCCTCTCCAAGACGTCCCTGCGGTGGACCTTGTCATAGAGCGCGTGGAACCGTCGTCCGGGATCGGCCTTGGCCGCCCGGTAAAGGCTGCGCTGCAGTTCTTGGACCGTTACATCGGCGGGACTAGCCCTTCGGGCACTCACCGGTCTCTCCCCTGGTCGCAACCACAGACGAAGCAGCGGCCCTTCCCTCGCCGAGGGTTGTGTTGTCCCCCGGCTGCGAACGGTAATACGGCCGCCTCCGACGCCTTCCCGGCATCTGTCCACTTCCCGGCTTTTCACCAGTTATAGGACCGACATGCTCCGGTCGACACCGCAGCCGACCGGGCCGGGGAAGGCCTCCCCAGTTCCCGCCGTCACCTTCTGAACGTTCCGAGCCCTCTACACCGAGGAGTTCTTCGAGGCTGCACACCAGGATCTACACCTCTTCCATGGCCTTCACCCTGAGAAACCGGGCTCGGCTCTCCCTTCGCCCCACCGAGGTGGGCACTCTTAACGATGCGGCAGGCTTCGTTTGACGCTACGGACCGCTCAGTCGCTCCCCCAAAAGGGCTTTCGACACTGGGCTTCGACCCGGACCGTTTCCAGACCGAGCCGCCAGTCTGCTATCGGGCCTCCTGGCAGCTACCCGAACCGGACTCGCACCGGCTGGCGACGACGAGCTTCAGATCAGGTCACAGCTACTCGACAGCCACCTCCTGACCCCCTGGGCGCACTCTCACGAACGGTGTAACCGGTCCTCGTGATTGAGGTGTACGTCGGCTACTTCGTTGAAAGGATTATACGCCCTGGGAACGCGATGGTGAAGGCATTCAGAGCTTCTTTCCACCGGTTCGACCAGCGCTGGCGGCCGACACCGGTGGGGTCGAGGCTCATGAGTGCCATGTACACGCACTTGAGGGCAGCGGTCTCGGTCGGGAAGTGGCCCCGGGCCTTCACGGCCTTGCGGATGCGGGCGTTCACCGACTCGATCGCGTTGGTGGTGTAGATGACCTGGCGGACCGCCGGCGCGAAGCCCAGGAACGGCACGAACTCCGCCCACGAGCTCTCCCACAGCTTCACGATCGCCGGGTACTTGTGCTCCCAGGTCCCGGCGAAGTCGGCCAGGCGCTCGAGGGCGGCGGCCTCGGTCGGGGCGGTGTAGATGGGCTTGAGGTCCCGGGCGATCGCGCTCCAGTCCCGCCTGGAGGCGTAGCGGAAGCTG
>JAKBBS010000036.1 GCA_021808425.1 Actinomycetes bacterium | reverse complement strand
GTCAGCGCCTTCGAAGCTGACGTGCCCGGCGTCGGCGCCTAGTAGCCCAGCAATCGACTTGAGCGTCATCGACTTTCCCGATCCGGAAGGCCCGAGTATCGCCAGCCTGTGACTTCCCGCATTGTGAGCGACGCGAAGAGCGAACGAGCCGACCCGAACGTCGATGTCGAACTCGACCTTCGTCGCCACGAACCTGCCGGGCGTAGCAGGATCGGGGTCGGCCGGTCGGCGCCTCAGAAACGCCGGCCTGCGCGAAGCGATCACGGCGGTAGCTACGCCGGCGGCCGCCAAGACAAGGACGGTCGGCGCCTGCGTGTCGGGGATCCCCGCACCCGAGAACTGCACGTAGGTGTACACCGGGATGGTAAAAGGGTGGTAGGCGACGACGACGTTCGCCCCGTATTCGCCGATTGCACGCAGCCACGTGAGAAGCAGGCCCGCCCTGATCGCCCTGTCCGCCACCGGCAGGCTGACCCTCCAGAATCGTGCGAGCCGCCCGTGGCCGAGTGTCGCAGCGAGGTCGTCCAACGACGGGTCGATCGATGCGAACGCGGAGCGCGCTGCGACAATCATGAACGGGGCCGAGACGAACACCTGGGCGGCGACGATCCCGGCGAGGGAGTTTACGAGTCGGCCGCCGAACAGCTTCCCGACGGTCGTGTACGGACCGAACAGGTACACGAGGAGGATCCCGGCCATCACCGGGGGCAGCGCTAGCGGCAGGACCACGATCGCTCCTACGACCTTTGCGATCCTCCCGGCGCTGCGCGCAAGCACGAACGCCAGCGGGATACCGACCGCGGCGACGATCGCCGTCGAGATAGTCGCAGCCTCCAGTGAGGTTCGCACAGCCGGCCAAAGGCCGGCGTTGCTAAAACCCCTATGCGACGCGCTTGCCAGGCGAACCGCGAACGCCGCCAAAGGCACCGCAAGGTACACGGCCAGTAGGGCGCCTAACCACGACAGTGTCTTTGACGGCGTCAGCGAGCTCAAGACCCGGAGAGTACTCCCGACAGAGCTGGAGGGAGGGTACCCGACACAGGAACGGGGCTCGCTACGCTGAGACCGTACTTGGCTAGATCTGCTGAGCCTGTCCGCCCGAGCAGGAACTTCACGAACGCGTCGGCGGCTGCTAGGTGCGGCGCGCCGGCCAGGACGGTAATCGTGTACTTCGCAGCGAGCGGGGAGGGTTCACCGGTGAGCGGGACGGTCGGAAAGTTCCCTGCGACCGCTTCGACCGAGTAGAAAAATCCTGCGTCAAGCTGGCCGGCCTGGAGGCGCCCGACGAGGGTGTTCTCTGGGTAGACGCTGGAGCTGTCGGCAGCGAGCTGCGTGAGGGCAGGCTCGTTCTGCACTGCCGCTCCGGCTTTGAGCGCTGTCACCGTGAGCGCGCCCTTCGGGTCGGTAGCGGGATCAGTTCGCCCTACGAGTATCCCGGGGAGGGCGAGGACCTTGTACCAGGGCATGGCCTTGAAATCCTGGGCGAACTTGCTGGCCGGGTTGTAGCCGATGACGAGCGGCGACTGCGCGAACGTCGCGTACCAAGACGCCCAGTTCCCGTTAGCCGAACCCTCCAGCGCCAAGTCGTTCGCAGGAGCGGCGCCGATGAACACGTCCCCGACGACGGTTTTTCCTTTGATCTCGTTGGCGAGCGCCCCGGCGTTACCGGAGCGGCCCTGGAAGCTGAAGCCGGTAGCTGCGTCGAACTCCGGGCCGAGCCCTTTCTCCATCAAGTCGACGAGCGATCCGGCGTAGAGCACGTCCACAGGCCCGCTACCACGCGCCGTGGTCGTAGACGTCGTGCCCGACGACTGTGAAGCAGGCGACGCTGCGACACTGTTCGGAGCCGACGTGCTGGTCACGCCGCTAGCACACGACGCCAGAAGCCCGGCCGCACCGACAAGAGCACCGAAAGCCTTCAGTCGACGGGTTGCGTGGATGGATGACAGCTTGGCGGGCACGGCGCCACTATAGCCCCCAATAGTCAGACTGTGACTACCGGCCTACGGTGTCCCGGTCGACGGGACGCCCCGTTGTCAGAGTGGCGTTTGCAATGCCTTCACGCACGCCAGGAGCTCGACGGTGGCCTTCGAGCTCGACAGGCGCCACTCGACTAGCACCCTGTCGAATCCAGCGGACTTGTCGCGTGCCCTTGACAGGGACTCCACCTGCTCGACGAGCTTTGCTTCCTGGGCGGCGATCAGCCGACCCGGATCTGACCCGGAACGGTGCAGAAGCGCCAGCTTCACGAGGAGCAACGATCGTATGTCCCTGACGTGGTCAACCGGTCGGTCGAGCCATTCCGCGAGCGCCTGGCGGCCGGACACGGTGACAGAGACAACGGTTCGGGTTGGTCCCCGGGTCCCTGGCTCGCTCGACACCGGATGGACAAGTCCAAGGTAGCCGAGCTTGTTGACGGCGTTGTAGACGGCTGGTCTCGCCATAGTCCACACCGAGCCGAGCTCACCGCTCGGGGCAAGGATTTGCGCTATAGCAAAGCCGTGCGTCGGGCGTTCAGCTACGAGGCCGAGCACGGCCCACTCCCCGGGTGACAGCTCCCGAAGTTTGGGCACGCCAGAGGCTACATCGTTCCCTAACATGGGCGAAGTGAGTGCTACGCCTTCCGACGCCGACGTGACCTTCGAAGGACGCGACGGGAACCGCCTCGCAGCGAGCGCCGCAGGCCCTTCCGACGGACGACCCGTAGTATTGCTCCACGGCGGCGGGCAGACCCGTCACTCGTGGGCCACGACCCTCTCGTCGCTTGGCGCCGAGGGATGGCGCGTCTACAGCGTCGACCAGCGCGGCCACGGCGACAGCGACTGGGCGAAAGACGGCGACTACTCCCTGGATGCGTTCGCCGGGGATGTCAGCGCCGTCTCGCGGGTGTTGGGCAAACCCCCGGCACTCGTCGGTGCATCGCTCGGCGGCCTTTCCTCCCTGCTCGCAACCGGCTCACAGCCAGGCGGCGGACTCGCCAGCGCCCTCGTGCTCGTCGACGTGGCGCCCCGGATCGAGGAGGCGGGACGCCAAAGGGTCGGCCGCTTCATGCTCGAGCACGTGTCGGACGGCTTTGCTTCCCTGGACGAAGTGGCCGACGCCATAGCGGCCTACAATCCGCACCGACCCCGACCGAAAGACCTTTCGGGCCTTCGAAAAAACCTGCGGTATCGAGACGGGCGATGGTTCTGGCATTGGGACCCTCAGTTCATGGTCGGGCTTCGGGGAGGTCCGGACGAGACACGCTCCTCGCTTGCGGCGCCCGGCGTACTTGAATCTGCCGCCCGAGCCGTCGACTGCCCGGTTCTGATCGTCCGTGGCCGCCAGAGCGACCTCCTCTCCGAGGAGGGGGCCCGGGAGTTGCTCGAAATGGTCCGAGAAGGCGAGATGGTCGACGTGGCAGGTGCAGGTCACATGGTTGCAGGGGACCGAAACGACCTGTTCAACGACTCGGTAGTCGAGTTCCTGGCTCGCAGGTTCGCACGAGCGGAGTAGACGGGGCCGCCCCGGGCGGCATTTGCCGAAAACCAGTACCTTTGTCACATGTCCATCGCCATTTCCGATGAGCACCGTTCGCTCGGCGCTACCGTCAACGAGTTCCTGTCGAAGCACGGCGCACGTTCCGCTAACCGCTCGCTGCTAGAGGCAGCCGACGAGGTTCTTCCCTCGTTTTGGGGCGAGTTCGCGGATCTTGGCTGGTTGGGTCTTCACCTGCCAGAAACGTTCGGGGGTTCGGGTTTCGGGCTGTCCGAGTTGGCGGTCGTCGTCGAGGAAGCAGGCCGGGCGATCTGCCCGGGTCCACTCGTTGCGACGGTGGTGGCCAGTGCGACGCTTTGCGCGTGCGCCTCGGAGGATCTTCGCCTTCGACTCCTGCCCGGCCTCGCGAACGGCGAGACGGTAGGAGCGTTCGCGTTGGAATCCGACGTGGAAGTCCGCGACGGCCGCCTGTTCGGTTCCGCCCCGGCCGCTCTCTCTGCTGCCGTGGCGGACGTGATAGTTATGGTCGTCGGGGACGACGCTGCCGTGATAGACGCCAAAGCGCCCGGGGTTTCGATCGAAACGCGTGCGAACCTAGACCCGTCCCGGCGCGCGTCGCGCGTGGTCCTAGACGGTGCAGCGGTAGAGCTCATCACAGGCGGCGGCCAGGTTCTCGTCGACAACGCCCGGCTGATCCTGGCAGCCGAGGCGACAGGAGTCGCTCGCCAGTGCACCGACGAGGCTGCCGAGTACGCGAAGCTCAGAGTGCAGTTCGGCCGGCCGATCGGAACCTACCAGGCCATCAAGCACCACTGCGCCAACATGGCCGTCGCCAGCGAGCTCGCTACGAGCGCAGCCTGGGATGCCGCCCGCGCAGCGACTTCAAGTCCAGACCAGCTTCGCTTCGCCGCCGCTATAGCAGCGACGCTCGCCGTCGAGGCCGCCGACCTGGCCGCCAACCTAAACATCCAGGTACACGGCGGGATCGGCTTCACGTGGGAACACGACGCGCATCTCTTCCTCCGACGGGCTGCCGGCATCGCCGCTGTGCTCGGCAGCGAGGCGGCCGCGATCGAGGTCGCTGACCTCGCCGAAGCGGGGACGCGCCGCAGCCGGGCCGTGGAGCTGCCGGCGTCGGCGGAGGCGCTTCGAGATGAGGTCCGCGCGTTCGCTGCTTCTCTTGAAGGCAGAGCCGACGGGGCTCGACTCGAAGCCCTTCTCGACTCGGGTTACGCGATGCCGCACTGGCCCAAGCCGTGGGGTCGGGGGGCGCAGGCGGTGGAACAGCTCGTCATAGAGCAGGAGTTCGCGGCTGCCGGGATCCGCCGCCCGATGTACGGGATCACCGGATGGGTGATCCTGACTCTCACCCAGTTCGCCACCGAGGACCAGATCAGCCGTTGGGTTCGCCCGGCGTTGGCCCAGGAGGTGATCTGGTGCCAGCTTTTCAGCGAACCCGACGCAGGCTCTGACGCTGCGGGGATCAAGACCAGGGCGAGGCGAGTCGAGGGGGGCTGGGTGATCAACGGCCAGAAGGTCTGGACGAGCGGCGCTCAGTACGCTTCGTTCGGGCTTGCGACGGTCCGCACCGATCCTGATGCCCCCAAGCACAAGGGCGTGACGATGATGGTGATCGACATGCACGCCGAGGGGGTCACGGTCCGGCCGCTTCGCCAGGCGACCGGCCACTCGGAGTTCAATGAGGTCTTTTTCTCCGATGTCTTCGTCGCCGACGACGACGTGGTCGGTCCTGTCGACGGCGGGTGGACGGTGGCGCGAGCGACGCTGGGAAACGAGAGCGTCAGTATCGGCGGGGGCGCCGGGGGGCTCGCGACCTCGTACCGGAGCTTCTTCGGCCCGCTGCGCGACCACGAGCAACGTCTCCCGGGTGGCCGCGCAAGGGTCGGTCGCCACATCGCCCGCTCGGAGGCGACGGAACTGCTCAACTTGCGCAGCGCGCACCGAGCCATCTCGGGCGATGCCCCGGGCCCGGAAGGAAACATCACCAAGCTGGTCCTGTCGGAGTTGCGCCAGGATTCGGCGTCGATACTCGCCGCACTGGCCGGTCCAGAGGCGTCCTATCTCGACGGGGCGAGCGAGGAGGTCGGCTTGCAGATCCTCTCCGCCCGGGCGCTCGCTATCGCGGGAGGGACTTCCGAAATCAAGCGTAACCAGATCGGCGAGCGGATCCTCGGCCTGCCCCGCGACCCTCTGATCGGCTAGCCGGGCCTGTTCCGCCGGCCGGGTCCGCCAGCTCGCCTAGCTGACGACTGTGACCAAGTCTCCTATTGCCAGATCGTTGAACGCTACCTGGGCAGTCGCTTTGGGCAGCTCCACGCACCCGAGGCTCTGCGGCGAGCCGTAGGTGGCCCGGGGGAACGCGTGGACGGCGTCCCCACCGTAGAAGTAGTTGATCCAGTAGACCATGTCGTGGTACGTGGTGCCGTTCGGGTTCGTGCCGTTCATCCAGTTCTGAGTGAAGCGGATGTAGATCGGATAGGTCCCGAGTTGGGTCGCATAGCCGGGCAGGCCGGTGTTCGCTGCAGCTGTGAGGACCACGGAACCGTTCTCCCACAAGGTGAGAGTCTCGGGCAGCTGCTCGGTGACATACACGTAGGAGTAGGGATTCGGGTCCATCTGCTTTGCGAGCGACGCCTGCAGGAGTGCCCGCCAAAGCGACGGGGTCGCTAGCTGGGCCACCGACGCGAACTCCTCGTTGTAGCCGTCGTAGGCATTACGGACAGCGTTGAAGTCCATCAGCGCGCCCTTGACCATCTCGTTCGCGGCGCCGACGGACCACTGCGACTGCAGGGACGCCGGTGTCGTCGCCCACCTCCAAGAGAACGACCCGGCGAGCGGCTGGGACATCGACGCCACTTCGCCGGCCATCGTCGTGGGGAGGCTCACACCCGAGGCCGGGGCGAACTTCAACGGTATGTAGTGCAGCGAAGCGAGGATCTGCTCGAGGCGCAGCAGTGAGGCGGGGGCCGTCTGGAACTTGAAGGACTCAGAGGCGACGGCGGCCGTGGTCGAGACGCTCGCGCTCGACGAACCGATCGAGTTGACCGATCGGCCGAACGATACTGTCTCGGTGCTACCTGCCCCATATCCGAAACCGCTTGGGGTGAAGACAAGCTGGTCCGGTCCTGGCTGGGACCAGCTTCCTGCTACCGAGGGACTCAAAGTCGGCCGTGACGAGCCTAGAACTTTCGAGACCGGCTGGTCGAAGGTGAGCGAAATCGGGGCGTCGGACGTAGCGGTCGAGCTTCCGGGTGACGGGTTGACGATAGCCACCGGGGGTCCTGTCGGGCTTTGAACGAACCAGGTCAATGTGGAAGGCTGGCTTTGGGGCTGCTCCCACGGGAGCGGGCTGGCGCTGACTGTGACTTTGCCGGCGAGCATTGTCCCCGGAGACGGAAGGTCCGCTTGGGTGGACGGGGTGGCGAGGTGCAGCGTCTTCATCGGCCCGGACCCGAAGCTGTAGTTGACAACGCTTACCGGCGCACTGAAATTGACCGGCAGATGACCGGGCTGAGGCGCCAGAGCCAACGAACCTGAAGGGCTCGCAGCCGGAGTGCGCACTGTGATCGTCTGGGAGGCACCCGACCCGACTAGCCATCCGAGCCACGACGGAGCCGAAGCCGTGGCTGTCACAGTCACGGTCTCGCCCTGGGGCACGGCCGACGCTGGGATGTACCCGCTGCCGGACCGCACGAGGGAAATGGAGTGGCCAGCGGCGGACGCTGTGACGCTGCTCAGAGTGGCGCCGGCCCCGCCTACCTTCAAGGTAAACAGATGATTCCGGCCGGCAGCGACCGACACTTTCGGTTGTCCGACCGACAGCGCAACTCCTACGCCGACCCCGCCTACGACCGCAAGCCCACCCAGAGATATCAGGACTCGCTTGAAGGTTTTGGACATACCACCACTGCCCGTCGAATGACTACGTGCGTGCTTGGCACTCATAACTGCCCATTTCCGAGGTCGAGATAGTCAAAATTTGATCTGTGCATCGCGAGGGAGAAACTCCCACAGACGAATTGTACCCCTCTGGCGCCTGAACTGAAGCGCGACTCGCTCGATCTTTGGCGAATTCAACTGCGCCGCAGCTGTGTGCCGTCGCCCCGAGACGGCGAGGGGGGCGCGCTCGGGGCGTCGACCAGTCGAAGAGCTAGCGTCGGGCACGCCGCAACAGCTCTGCGGGCGTGAACCCGTGCAGCTGGAGGCACCGGCCCCGCCGCCACGATCGGATACCCCCAGTCGTCGAGCACGATCATCTCAGGGAGCAATTCCGCGCAAAGCCCGTGCGCCTCGCACGCGATCGGGTCGACGACGAGCAATTGTTGCTTTCTAAGCGCCACCAGCGGATCCTCTCATCCACCCGACGGCGAGGTCGTGGTCGTCGTTCCGCCGAGAAGGCCCGATGGGGTGCCAGACCGCTTAGCCCAGCCGGGGCGTAGCGGTCCCTGAAACGCCCATGCCGTTAGCGCGATGGTAACCACAGCGGCGCCGAAGGCCGCCAGCGTTCGCTGCCCTGGATCAGTTCCTCCCCATCGCGTCGTTAGCCTCCACCCAAGAGCAGCAAGCACCGCGACCGTGCACACGACGTAGATCAACTGCACCCACCCGACACGGCTGTCGCTTCCGGTTCCGAGCCCGTGCCACACGGCGATCGGCCAGCAGGCGTACGACACCCAGTGCGTCGCTCGCCACGTGCGAAAGCCGATCCGGTAACGCAACAGACTTGTCACCACCAAAGCTACGAGCAGATCGGTGGCTATCGCACCGAGTCCAAGCCATATCGGGCGGTACGTGCCGACGAAAGGCACGAACGAGTCTGCGACCGTGATAGGGGCAAAAGGATCCGCTACGGCAGTAGCTATGTGCAGTCCGAGAAATACGACTGCGAGAAGGGAGACGTTGCGGTGCAACCCCGCCACCACAAACCTCGGCATCGACTGCCCGGAGACCCGCCCGATCTGGCTGATCCCGAGCACCACCGACGCCGTGAGCAACAAGAGAGCCATGATCCCCGACCCGCGCGTCGTGTACCAGAGATCCTGCGAATTGACCGCCGCGAGGATCACGACGCGACCGCCTGTCGGTTCGCGGGCGCGTGGGAGGCCGAGGCCGCCTCGGGGTCAGCCGGCCAGCCGCCGACGGTCTCCACGCTGCCGTCCGGACGCACGAGCCGGCCGGGAAGGAAGTTCCGCCGAAGCCAGCCGGCAGCCCCCGCACCCATAACGATACAAGCAGTCGACGCAGTGTTCGCGTCGACGCAGGAGCCGGCGGCGACACTTACTGTTCGCCAGTACTCCCGGGCCGGAAGCGATGTAGCGGGGTCGATCAGGTGGTGCATCGCCACACCTCCCCGCTTCCACGCGCGCACTGTCGTCGAGGACGTCGCCAGGCCGCCGGAGAGTATCGAAACGACCGGGCCGTCGCCGTCCAAGGGAGCAGCGTGATCGTCGGCAATCCGGATCGGCCATCCCGCCTCCGGAGACGGCCCTGCCACGGAAATGTCGCCACCCAAACTGACCAAGACACCGGTCTTCAGCTCCTCTGCGATCGACCGGGCTGCGCGGTCGGCGCACAGCGCCTTGGCCGTCGCCCCCAGGTCGATCACCACGCCGGGAGGAACATCCACCGTGCGACGGTCGTAGTCCAACTTCACTGCTCTCCATCCAGGGACCGAGACCGCCTTGAAGGTGATCGCAGGTCCGTCCTCTGCGACTAGAGGAAAATCCCGGTCGTAGCCGATCAGCTGCATTGCCGCGCCGACTGTCGGGTCCACGATCCCGCCTGTTAGCTCCGCGGCCCGCAACCCCACTTCGACGGCCTCGAAAAGCAGTCGGCTCGCCGCCTGAGGGCCGCCTCGCTGCGCACGGCCCAACGAAATGATCTCGCTGTCGGCTCTGAAGCGGCTGCAGGCCGTGTCGATGTCGGACACCCACGACGTGAGGATTCGAAGAGCATCGGAACCTGAGCCGGCTTTGGTGACGAACAGCACCGCCGTCGTCCCAAGCGCAGCGAAAGTCGACACATGGTGGATACCATTGGCGAGCGGTCCGTGTCCTACTGGCTTCGCCGCCGGCACCGTCACTCCGCCAGCACCGCTCACGATCCTCCGGATGACACAATCGGCGCCTGTACCGCCGGTTGAGGCGCCGCAACTTGGGGAGACGACTGCTGCGAGCCCTGGTTGGATGCGCAGGCGGCCAGGACCGTGACACCGGTCCCAGCCGTCGGTCCGCTTAGGAAGGCCGTATCGGATCCGAAGCCGTCGCCTCCGCCGGAGCGGTCGCGGCCCCCGCCCGACCCGTCGTCAGATCGGTAACCTCCGGAGTAACCCGGCAAGAGACCCGACCCTCCGCCCAGCACCTGGCCACCGCCGAGCGGCGTCGATCCTGACGGCAGCACCGTCGAGCACGCCTGGGAGCCCGAGGTCGAGCCGGACGATGACGCCGGAGATCCAGACGACACCGACGCGACGCCTCCACCGCTAGCAGCGGTCGTCGACGTCGAGCGGCCCGGTAGCGACATGGCTACACCGACAGATAGCAAGCCGGTGCCCGCGAGCGCTCCGGCCGTCAGCCAGTTCGTGCTTGAACGGAGGAGTTGCACGGCGCGATCGCGTTGTGAAGTCCGACTCACTTTTTCATTATCGGCTTTCGAGATGATGACCGCATGAGACGGACCTTAAAATTCTCTCATTACGGGGTCATCCGATTCGTGCGCTCGCCTGCGGACAGGCGTCGCCAATCTAGCGGTGGTGCGCCTTGAAGCCGCTCGGACCGTAGAAGTTGGTGAGAAAATGCGACGCTGGGCCGATCATCGCCACCCCCAATAGCAGCCCGACCGCCAGCGAGATCACGAGCGCCCACTGACGGGTTGTGGCGTGCGCGACCTGCGACCTCGTCCGGTAGACCCAGTCGAGGGGCGCCAAGCGAGCAGTTTCTGCGAGATGGCCGAGCACGTGCGCCACCATCGCAATGAACCACAAGACGAAGCTCGCCTTATGGATGAACAGCATCTGGCTTCCCGCGAACTTCGGCACGAGCACCAGCACCACGCCGGAGGCGAGCATCACTACGGTCAGCACGACGATGAAAGGACCGAGGAGGCGCAGCAACGGAGCGGGCGGCCCCTTGCGCACGTACGCCGGGGAGCCGCTGTAATAGCGGACGAAACGCCATGATGTCGAGCCGATTTTGAGTACCACGGGCGGGATCAGCAGCATGCCAACGAACACGTGGATGCTCACATGCGACGAGATCTGAAGAATCGTCGCCCCCTCCACCGCCAAGAGAAGCAGAAGGGCGAGCGCCGTCGACCCAGTCAGGCGCGAGTTCGACTCTACGCCTGCGTCGGCCTTCGAACGGGGATGCGCAAGGTGACGCCGCACGGGCGGCGGCCCATATCGTCGGGCGTCTCTGGGTACCACAAGGTAAGGGTAGGCGGATCGAGGGAGGCAACAGGTGCAGGTGAGAACATTTTTTCGGGCTTCCGGCCCGCCGACGGGACCCCGTCTATCCCAGAGATGGCTCCTTTGGAGCAACGCCTCGCTCGGGAGTGTGCAGAATGACGGGTGGACGAACGGCCGCCGTATTGTCTACACCGACGAATGAACCGCCCCTTCCATACCGGACAGCGCCGCCAACTCTCACGCCCCGATCCCGGCTCGACCCCGGGCTCTGCTTCACGGGCAAGGCGACGCATCCACCGGTTCCGCTTCTCCGGCGGGTCCGCTATCGGCGCTACAAGGCGGCGCCTTGAGACGACTTTGGGCGGGTCCGATCGGTCGCTCGTTATCGTCACCTTGGCTTCGGTTCTTGCGCTGAGCAGCGCTGACACTTCGACGGTAGGGGCGGCAGCAAGCGAACTTCGGGCGAGCCTCCACATCGACAACACCGATATCGGCCTGCTCGTCTCGGTGTCGGCGGCCGTTGGCGCCGTCGCTAGCGTCCCGTTCGGGATGCTCGTCGACAGGGTGAAGCGAACGACGCTCCTTTCGACGACGATCTGGACGTGGGGCCTAGCAATGATCGCCAGCGCACTCGTCAGTTCGTTCGGCGATCTCCTGCTCGTAAGGGTGTTCCTCGGCTTCGTCACCGCTGTAGCGGGGCCGGCGGTCGCCTCACTCGTAGGTGACTACTTCCCAGGCCAGGAGCGGGGGACCATATACGGATACATACTGACCGGAGAGCTCGTAGGCGGGGGCATCGGCTTTTTCATCTCGGGTGACATCGCCGCAATCTCATGGCGGGCGGCTTTCCTCCTCCTCGCGTTCCCCGCCTTTCTCGTCTCCTGGCAACTTCGCAAGCTCACCGAGCCGGCGCGCGCCGCTCGAAGCCCGAGGGTCGGGGCTGGTGCTGGGGCCGAGCCCGTCGAGGCGCCCGGCTCAAACCAGATGAGCGACGTGCAACAGCTAGCGCGAGACACGGGCGTCGTAGCGGACTCGGCGATGATCCTGCGAGTCGACCCCAGACGGCTTGGGATCGTGGCGGCAGCGCGCTACGTGCTTCGAGTGCGCACCAATGTGGTGCTGATCGTCTCCAGCGCCTGCGCGTACTTCTTCCTCACCGGGGTTCAGACTTTCGGCTTGGAGTTCGTGGGCCAACAGTACGGCGTCGGCACCGTCGTGGCCACCCTCATGATGCTCGCTATTGGTATCGGTGCGGTCCTCGGGGTTCTCGCAGGAGGTCGGGCCGGGGACGCAATGGTCAAACGCGGACGCATCGACGGGCGGATGCTCGTGGCGGGCGTTGCGGCGATAGCGACCGTCGTGCTTTTCATCCCTCCCCTACTCACGAGAAGCGCTGTTACGGCCCTGCCCTATATTGCGGCCGCCGGCTTTTTCCTGACTGCCCAGAACCCTACGCTCGACGCCGCCCGCCTCGACATCATGCCGCCGCTGCTGTGGGGCAGGGCGGAAGGGATACGAACGCTGCTGCGTTCTGCCGCCCAGGCGATCGCCCCCCTGGCATTCGGAGGGCTCGCCGATCTGCTCGCGAGCACGCACCAAGGGTTCCGCTACACTTTCTTGGTGATGCTCCTACCTCTCACGGCGAGTGGGATCATACTTCTGCGAGGCCTGCGCTTCTACCCTTCGGACGTGGCGACGGCCGCAGCGTCGGCTACGCACGAGCACTGACCCCGATCAGGAGAACATGATTAGACCCGTGCCACTCTGGTCTCCCTCGCCGCAACGCCAGCGGGAGTCGGCGATGTGGCGTTTCATTGTCGACGCCGGCTTCGACAGCTACGACGACACCTGGGCGTGGTCGGTCGATCCTTCGAGCGCCGCGGACTTTTGGGCTTTCACCGCCGATCACCTGGGTGTCGCTTGGCGCGATCAGCCGTCGGCGTCACTGGTCCGCGACCCCGAGAAGCCGAGCGGGGCTGGATGGTTCCCCGGAGGGACGCTCAACTACGCGGAGCTCTGCCTCGCGGACCGGGCCGGCGGGGAGCGGGCTGCGGTGATCTCGATCTCGCAAACACGGCCGGAGTCGCAGTTGACGTGGAGCGAACTGCGACACATGGTAGCTGGAATCCGTGGCGGACTCATCGACGCTGGAGTCAGCTCGGGTGACTGTGTAGCAGGCTATCTGCCAAATATTTCGGAGGCACTGGCGTCGATGCTCGCCGCCGCCAGCCTCGGTGCGATGTGGACGTGCTGCGCACCCGAGATGGGCGTTGATGCTTGCGTCGAACGGCTGAAGCAGGTCGCCCCGAAGCTGCTGATCGCCGTCGACGGTTACCGCTACGCCTCGCAGAGCATCGACAGACGACGTGAGATAACGGCAATCGCAGACGCCCTGCCCTCTCTCAGCCGACGGGTATGGGTCCCGTACCTCCACCCGTCTGCAGACCCACCGCGAGGCTGGCAGCACTGGTCTGAGTTCAGCGTGCGCAGCAGTGCAATCGACGGACTCGAATTCGAGGCCGTCGCGTTCGATCATCCGCTTTACGTGCTCTTCTCTTCGGGCACGACCGGAAAGCCGAAAGGTATCGTGCACGGCCACGGCGGCATCTCCCTCGAGCACGCCAAGGCGCTCCGACTCCACTTCGATGTCGGCACGTCTGACGTATTCTTCTGGTACACGACGACCGGCTGGATGATGTGGAACTTTTTGGCATCGGGTCTAATCGCCGGATCGACAATCGTCCTCTATGACGGCGACCCGTCAGGAACCGACGGCAATCGGCTCTGGGATCTCATGTCTTCACAGAAAGTCTCCTGTGGAGGCGTCGGTGCGAGTTATCTTGCGGCCGGGGCGAAGGTGGGCCACCGGCCAGGGGACCGCTACGACCTGTCCCGGCTGAAAACCCTTGGCGCTACAGGATCCCCCCTTTCGGTCGACGCAGCGCAGTGGGTTTACGAAGCAGTCAACCCTGACGTCCTCCTCTCGTCGTTTAGTGGAGGCACCGACGTTTGCACAGGTTTCGTGGGCGCCAGCCCGCTACATCCGGTCTGGGCTGGAGAGATCTCCTGTCGCTGCCTCGGAGCGAAAGTTGAAGTGTTCGACGACGCCGGAAACAGCCAAGTCGGTTCGGAGGGCGAACTTGTATTGACGGCACCACTGCCATCGATGCCTGTTGCCTTCGTCGACGACGAAGATGGCTCGCGCCTGCATTCCGCGTATTTCGAGCGCTACCCCGGGGTGTGGCACCACGGCGACCGGGCCGTCCTCTCGGACCGGGGGACCGTAACGATCACAGGCCGATCCGACGGGACCCTCAACCGGGGCGGTGTGCGTATGGGTACTGCCGAGCTGTACTCGGTGCTCGACTCCCTGCCCGAGGTGTCCGACAGCCTCGCCGTACACCTCGAGGACCCGGGCGGAGGACCCGGTGAACTGCTGGTGCTGGTGGTCGGCACGCCCGGAGCTGACAAGGGCGAAGTCACAGACGTGATCCGTACTGAGCTTCGCCGTCGTCTCTCCCCCCGTCACGTTCCAGATCGGGTGGAGTTCGTAACCGCCATCCCGAGGACGCTCTCAGGCAAAAGGCTGGAGGTCCCGGTCAAGCGGGTGCTGCTCGGAGCGCAACCCTCCGACGTGCTCTCGACGGCGGCGCTCACCGATCCATCGAGCCTAGACCCGATCGTCGAGCTGGCCCGACGGCGAGCGGGCGCTCGCGTCCAGGACCGCTAAGGCACCCCGGGGGCGACACCTTTTGCCACACAGCCGGCGCAGCGACCCGGGATCGCGAAGTGGTTGGCATCGACGGTGAAGCCGTGTTCGCGAGACGCTACGTGCACCAATTCGTCGAAGACCGCCGGCGGCAGGTGGAAGATCCCCCTGCAGGTTTCGCAGTAGAGATGTGGGTGGGCCGAAGCCGCCAACCTGTACGTCGCCGGTCCATGGCCCAGGTGGGTGTGGACGACGACACCAAGGTGCTGGAGCTCATCTAGGTTGCGGTAGACCGTCGACATGTTGACCGCCGGCTCGACTCGTGCGACCGCTTCGGCGATCTCCTCTGCGTTTAAGTGCCTCGAAGCTTCGAACAAAACGTCGAGCAGCACCCGCCTCGACCGGGTAACCCGCCCACCGTTCGTGCGTAGCAAGTCGAGCACGTCCTGCGGGCTAGCCGCAGGCCCCGTGCGCGGCTCAGGGAGTAGGTCGACATCGAGCAGGCTTTCCATGCGCTACGACCCCGGCCCCTGCTTTCTAGCGATACCCCGCCCGTCGAGGTACAGCTTGAATCCGGTGTGTGAGGCCTCGAAGCCAAGGCCTTCGTACCACTGATGCGCATCGACCCGGGCGACGTTACTGGTGAGCTGCACCCGATAGCACCCTTCGGCGCGAGCCCTGCGTACCGCCTCACCCATGAGGGTTGATCCAACACCGCGCCCTCTCCACGCCTCGTCGACGTGAACGGACTCCACCTCCGCGCACCTGCCCCCGCGCTCTTGTATGTGGCGGAAGGTGATCAACTGGCACATTCCAACAACCTCACCGGCGCGCTCAGCAACCAGTACCGTCTGGCCGTCCGTCTCGAGGATCTCCGAAAGCGCATCGCGGTAAGCAGCGACGTCTGTAACGTCCTCCTTGACGGTGAGCGACCCGCCGTCGAGGAGCACCGCGAGGCGCGCAGCGTCTTCGACTGAAGCTTCGCGAACGGCGACGTCGAGTCCTGCGATGTGAGCCCGATTCATTCAAGGAGAAAATATCACTGCGCTGCCGGCCCCACGATAACCGTACCTGCGATGGGTTGAACGCGTGACACCGCTGGGCCTGCAATCATCGACGCTGTGACATCCAAGCGAGACAAGAAGCGCCAGCACGAGATCCGCCGCGCCGCGAAACAGCGACGTGAAGAACTCGGCCACGTCAGGTCCCTCGTCGGCGACATCGTCGCAGTGGTATCCGAGCTTCGCGATGCCGCTAGTGACCTTGCGTCACCCCCAGAACGTTTTGCGGAACTCCTGGCCAAACGCTTGAAGGAAGGCGGCTCCTATGACGGACTGAGGGACCCGTCCATCGCTGTCCGAGGTGTAAACCTGACCAACCAGCTTGGTGACCAAGCAGTCGAGAGAGCCGCCGATATCGCGCTGTCGCTTCAGACGATGGCGGGCGAACAAAGCGCGCCATCCACGCCGTCCGCCTCCACAGCGCCTACCACCGAGAAGCGCTTCTCGGTGAAAGCCGCAATGCTGTGGTGGGCCGCATCGTTCTATCAACTTGCCGGCCGGGCTCTGGCGGCGGACGCGGCTGCCACCGAGGCCTTCGAGCTGACCGGTGGCCGTGAACAGGCGACGCCGACAGAACAAGGCGCCCGCTCCGCGACAACCACCGTTGAAGACGGCGACCCGACTCGCGTCGCCGCTGTCGCCTTGGCTCAGCTTCGACTGGAGACAGGTCGATATCTCGGCGCCGCCCGGCTCGCCCTCGAACTTTGCGAGGCGGATCCTTTCGACGTTGGCGCGATGAACCTTCTTGCGGCGTCAGTGACAAATATCGCGCAACGCCACGCCGATCCGTCCGCAGCCCGCGACTCGTGCGTCTGCGGGAGCGAAAACGCCTGGTCGGACTGCTGCCACGCCGGAGAAGTGGAAATTCTTGGGAGGGTCACGAACCGCGCAACCATAGGCGCTCTGCACGCCAGCTTCGACGAGTGGGTCGCCCGCGACCCGGAGGTTGCCGATTGGCTTCATCAAGAGACCGCCCAATGGGCCGTCGAGCCGACCGCCGGGGAAGAGCTTCGACGCTCGCGTCTAGAGGTGACGCTCGACGCCGGAATCGGGGCCTCGGGCGCCGACCCGCTGACCCGGATCGCCACAGAGGCCCTCTGGCAGCGTGGGCCGCAAGACGACGATCCAGACGTCGAGGCGAGCTTCGCCGAGCGAATAGCACGCGACAGCGAAGACCCGAACCGCAACTCGCTCATACGGCGTTTCGCCGACGACCCCGCCACGCCGCCCGAGCAGGGCGAACTGGCCTTGGGGTGGTCACGGCGCGCCGAGTGCGGACTCTGGCAGGTCGAAGACCCCTCCGAACGGCCTGGACTGTGGCTCACCGACCTCGTGACGAACTCGAGGCGCTGGGTGCATCTTGCGCCCTCCCAAATCGTCGACCTACCCCGATGGACGGTCCTCGCCGGGACGGTCGTCCCGGACCGGGGCGTCTGGCGCTCGGGGACAGCGCTCGCCCGGCTGTACCCATTCGAGGCTGACCGGGCAGTGGAGGTGCTGCAGACGGCTACGGAAGCAGTAGCAGTCCACATGGCGAGGGAGCTCGGCTTACCAGGCAGCATGTCGGACAACCCAAGGCGGCCGCTTGTCGACGACCCTCCGCCACACGGAGTGCTGGCCGAACTCGACGCTCCGATGGAGCGGGAGTCCGCGGCGATGCATCACACAGTCACCGGCTTGATGCTGGCAAACCTGCTAGGCGACATCTCGGCTTCGCGCGCACGCGCCGATCGGATCAAGAACTCCGACGGAGAAGCGATGGAGATGCTCAATGCCATCGGGTCTGTGGAGGATCCCTCCGCGCTTAAGCAGGTCCTTGCTCGCCGGCCGGACTTCGACGAAGGCGACCGAGGCGACGGGTCAGTGCAGCTAGTCTGGCACGGCCGCGAGCTGACACCTGCCGAGGAACAGTCGACTTTGGAGGCGGCACGCCAGGCGATGATAGGCCGAGGACTCGACCCGGCCTCCGTACAGATGAGCAACGGTCCTCGCCGCTGGGTTCGTGGGACCGTCACAATCTTCGACGACCATCTAAGCGTGGAAGTGAACTCGCTAGAGCGACTCGGAGCTCTAGCCCGCATTCTCGGGAGGGCGGGAGTGACCGGCCTTTCGGTGACCCGTCGCCTCGACAAGGACCTGGGTGGCCGGTCGCTGATAGCGGACGGCAGGGCTCGCCTCCACAGCCCCGGCTCAGAAGAGGCTGAACAGGCCTGGATACAGTCGTGGATCCACGAAGCACTGCCTTTGCTCGGTGGACGTTCGCCGCGGATGTCAGTCGATGACGACATCTTGGCGCTTCGACTCGAACAGCTCGTCCGCGACTTCGAACACGACGCCGACATTGCCGAGCTTGGCGGCGGCCGACCGACAGACACGGCCGCTTTGCGTAGCGCCCTCGTCGACGCGGACCCTCAGTCGAAATGGGCTACCACATTCGCGAGCTCGACTGCACGGCGTGGCCTGGTGCACGAAGAGACAGCTAACCTGTGAAACTGCGCAAAGCGACTGCCTAGCATCTCGAATCTCTCCGAGCGTCTCCGACGAAAGGAATTTGGCACGACATGACCGATGTCAACGACTGGAATGCCCAAATAATCACCGAGTTCAGAGCGAACCAGGGGAAGTTGGGCGGCCAATTCGAGGGAGCTCCCATGCTCTTGCTCCACACGACTGGCGCCAAGAGCGGGCAGCAGCGGGTAAATCCGATGATGTACCTCGAGCTCGACGGACGTCGATTCGTGTTCGCTTCGAAGGCGGGCGCCGACACCAACCCGGACTGGTACCACAACCTTGCGGCGAACCCGGCGGTCACCGTCGAAGTCGGCTCCGAAACCTACGAAGCGACGGCAGCGGCGTTACCCGACGACGAGCGCGGTCGGATCTACGCCGAGCAGGCAAGCCGCTACCCGGGTTTTGCCGAGTACGCCGCCAAGACGAGCCGGGTGATCCCGGTCGTCGAGTTGACCCGGGCCAACTGAAGCTGTGGGCATCGATGCTCAGATAATCGCCGACCCCTCTTTCTGGCATCAGCCGTTGGCGGATCGGATGGCTCAGTTCGCCCAGATCCGAGAGCAAGGGCCGCTACCTTCGGTTCAAATCACTGACGCTTTCACCGGGGAGGACCTCAAGTTCCGAGCGCTCACCCGGTATTCCGACGTAGTCGAAGTCAGCAGGAGGCCGCTCGACTTTTGTTCCGGCAAGGGATCGACTGCGATCGCAGACCTGCAGACCGACGCAATGGAGTTCTTCGGGTCCTTTATCGTCATGGACGACCCGCGCCACGCTAGGCAGCGCAACATCGTGGCACGATCTTTCACTCCGCGCGCGCTGCAGGGAGTGCTCGACTCAGTGGAGCGAATCTGCTCGGAAGTCATCGACGGCTTCTGCGAGGACGGTGAGGCGGACCTAGTCAAAGTCCTCTCCCAGCCGTTCCCGCTCCTCGTGATCTGCGACATGATGGGCATTCCGAGAAGCGAGTTCCCGACCGTTCTTCGAGACACGAACATCATCCTCGGCGCCGGGGACCCTGACATGCTCGGCGGCCGGGACGACGTGATGGGCGCTCTGCTCGAAGCCGGGTTCGAGCTCGCCGGGCTCATGAACGAACTTGCCGAGGAGCGCCGCAAGAACCCCACCGACGATCTGACCAGCGCCCTTGTCCACAACGACCTGGGCGAGGACATGCTCGCTCCGTCGGAGTTGGCACCCTTTTTCATCCTCCTCGCGGTCGCAGGCAACGACACCACGCGTACGGCAATCAGCCACGGGATGAATCTGCTCGCCCAGTACGAGGCGCAGCGCAAAACATGGCAGGCCGATCTCGAACGCCTCACCCCTGGAGCCGTCGAGGAGATTGTGCGGATGGCCTCCCCTGTCGTGTTCATGCGCCGGACGACCACACGATCGGTCGAGTTGGCAGGCGAACTCCTCGAGGAGGGGGAACGCCTCGTCATGTTTTACGGCGCCGCCAACCGTGACCCGCGGGTGTTTCCCGACCCGGAGCATTTCGACATCCGCCGTGAACCGAACAATCACGTCGGCTTCGGCGGACCCGGCCCGCACTTCTGCCTTGGAGCACACCTCGCCCGCAGGGAGGTGTCGGTAGCGTTCCGTCAGTTACTGACGAGGCTGCCGGACATCGAAGTGACTGGAGCGCCGGTCCCGCTGCAGTCCCTCGGCATACCCCTGGTGGGTGGGATCAAGCACCTTCCAGTTCGCTTCACGCCCACGAAGGCATTGGCGCGCCGCCGGTAACACCTTCGGAGCCCGCTAACACCCTCGGGGTGGGTCGGACGATCCGACCCCATTGTCGGACCGCCAACCCACCCACCGGGTGTTGAGCTGACACCAATCCCTCGGTCCGGTCAACCATCTGCTGTAATCGATCCCGTCGTGGCCATACTGGACCAGTGAATAAGGCCCGGAACACGAAGTCGCGGAAGGATAATGCCCCCCAGGGAGCGCTCTCCGATGAGAGTAGTAACCCACAGGTGGGGCCGACGCGCCAGCTCATCGTAACCCTTGCCATCTGCACAGGCATGTCCGCAGCGAGCCTCTACTATGCGCAGCCGCTCCTCCAGTCGATCAAGGTGTCGCTGCATCTGGGGACGACAACTGCCGGGCTCATCGTCACCGCCACGCAGGTCGGCTACATCGCCGGTCTGTTGCTGGTTGTCCCGCTCGGTGACATCTTCGCCCGCCGCCGGCTCGTGCCCACCATGGTCGCGGGGATTGCCCTGTCCCTTCTGGCGATGTCAGTTTCCCCGGACGTGCCGGTGTTGCTCGTGTCGGCCATCGCCGTGGGCGCACTATCGGTGGCGGCGCAGATGTCAGTAGCGTTCGCAGCAACCCTCGCCCCGGACGCCATTCGCGGCCGCGTCGTCGGCACCGTCATGAGCGGTCTTCTCCTTGGGATCCTGCTGGCTCGCACCATAGCTGGCTACCTGGCCAATTTCGGGGGCTGGAGGACCCCGTTTCAGGTTGCGGCCGGGGCAATGGTCGTAATGGCCGTGGTCTTGTTGAAGACGCTCCCCGGAGAGTCACGACGGCCTCGTGTCAATTACGTGCAGGCGATCACCTCGGTACCGATGCTGCTAGTCGAGGAACCTCTGATCCGCCGGCGTGCGATTTTCGGCGCGGCCAGTTTTGGTGCCTTTAACGCCCTGTGGACTCCGCTTGCCTTCTTACTGTCGCGCTCGCCGTACCACTACTCGACCTCGACCATCGGCCTGTTCGGGCTTTTCGGGGTCGTCGGGGCCGTGACGGCGTCTCTCGCAGGACGTTTCGCCGACCGGGGCGGAGCTGGGACCATGACCGCGGCAACCTCGATGCTGTTGGCCCTCACCTGGATCGCTATCGGGTTCGGCCGCTCCTCGATTGCCACGCTGATCGTCGGTGTGATCGTCTTGGACTTCGCCTGCCAGGGCCTGCACATCACGAACCAGAGCCTGATCTACAAGCTGAGACCCGAGGCCAGAAGCAGGATCACCGCCACCTACATGTCGGTCTATTTCGTCGGGGGCACGCTCGGGTCTTTGGGGGCCTCTGCCGCGTACTCGAGCGGGGGATGGGTGGCGTCTTCGGCGCTCGGAGGGGCTTTCGGCCTTGTCGCGGTAGCGATGTGGGTGAGCGGGCTCAAATCCGGCCGCAACGAAATCGCTTCCGGGGGCACCACTCGGAAGGTCGATGACGGGCGGGCGTTACAGTTGGAGGGATGATCCCGCCCGGCAGACACGGTGTTCTCCCAAACCACTATCTGCTGCGCGCGATCGACGAGGGGATCATCGACGTCGGCCCGTCGGGCCTCGAGTCGTCAAACATTCAACCCGCGAGTATGGACCTGCGGCTCGGCGACGTTGCATATCGGATGCGCTGTAGCTTCCTTGCCGGCAACACCGACGTCGAGACCCGCATCAGCGAACTGGCGATCGACCGGCTCGACCTGACCGGGGACGGGGCTGTCCTCGAGACAAACCGCCCGTACCTCATCCCTCTCCAAGAGCGGCTGCAGCTGCCCCCCGGGATTCGCGGCAAGGCGAACCCTAAGAGCTCGACTGGTCGCGTCGACGTGTTCACCAGGGTCATCACAGATCGCAGTTACCGCTTCGACGAGATTGCAGACGGCTATGTCGGCGCCCTCTATCTGGAGGTGGTGCCGCTTTCGTTCGCAGTGCGCGTTCGCCGTGGCCTCACTTTGAATCAGCTTCGGCTCGCGGCTGGCCCACGCGAGCTGAGCGAGCTCAGTGACGCTGATATCGCCGACCTGCATTGCCGCCAGCCCTTGTTATACGTCGATGGGCGGCCCGTTCCCGAAGGTGGACTGACTCTCTCCGGTGGATTGTTCCTCAGCCTCGACCTGCGCGGCGATGACGGTGGCCGGATCGGATACAGCGCAAGGGAAAGCGCCCCGCTTCTCGATCTTACGGTTCCGGCGCCCGTTGCAGCTGACCCTTTCTGGGAGACGGTACGCCGGGAGGCCGTCGCAGGGGCGCGCTCGGCCTCCTCCATCCACTCGGCCTCCTCCGCTCCGGGTCGGGTGGTTCTAAGCAAGAAGAAGTTCTATCTCCTCATGTCCAAGGAGGCGGTGGTCATCGCCCCCGGCTTGGCATCGGAGATGACAGCGTACGACCCCACCAGCGGGGAGCTTCGCACCCACTACGCCGGATTCTTCGATCCCGGATTCGGCTACGACACTGTCGGAGCGTTCCTCGGAGCCAGGGCCGCTCTCGAAGTTCGGGCGCACGACGTGCCGTTCATGATCGAAGACGGCCAGCAGGTATGCAAGCTCACATTCGAGCGGATGCTCGAGGAGCCGACCGTCCTTTACGGACAGGGACGAAAGTCGAACTACCAGCGCCAGACCGATTCGCTCGGTAAATACTTCATCCGGGGTGGCGCGCCAGCGCTCGAGTGAGGCGAAGGGCGTCATGCCTGCCGGATCCCGGGTTCGGGGATGCCCAGGGCGACCCAAACCGTTAAAAATGGTCAGGATCTTCGCGGGTTTGTAACAGCCTGACCATTTGAAGCGTTTTTTCGCACTTTTTGGTACACGATCTTCGCTCCCAAAAGATCCTGTACCGGCCCTCGCTTGGAAAACGCACTTCTTGGTACAAAAGTTTTACGACTCGAAGATCCTGACCAAATTTGACGGTCACGATCTCCACCCGCGACGCCCACAACCACCCGCGGCCGGTCACAACCACCCGCGGCCGGTCACAACAAGCCAACTGCCACGCTCTACTCGACGTCACCACTGCCAGCCCGGATGAGCTGACGGAACACGACCCTCCGCATCTCATCGTCAGACATCGCAGTAGTGAGGTGGACTACTGACCACCCGTGAGAGGCGAGGATATTGTCTCGCCGCCGGTCCGCGTCGAACTTTCCTCTCGAGCGGCTGCGCACGGTCCAGCCGTCACATTCGACCGCCACTCGGAGTTTCGGCCATGCAATGTCGATGATCACCAGCCGATCGTCGACGCTCAGCTGATACTGGACTTCGAAAGGGCCGTATGGTGCGAGGACTTTGACTGCCCGGGATTCGAGTGTCGATTCTCCAGGCGCCAGATCGGCCCGGCACGCAACGATCCGCCGTAAGGCAATCGTTCCCCGTCGACCGGCGTTGCGCTCCACGGCTGCTGCGACACTCTGGGCGCTCCAAAGGCGAGCAATGGCTCCCTCGTCGAATACCCGCTCTAGAAGCCCGATGTCCAGATCGTAAGCGAGGTCGACGAGGGTGCGTTCGGGGCTGGTAACCCGGATTCCATGATGCAGGAAAACGTCGTCGTCATCGAGTGCTGCGACCCGGTGCACGATGACCCCCGAGGCTCGCCGGTGGCTGTACTGCGGCAGCGTTACTTCGGGTGTCGTCTGTTGAACCAGGTCGGAGAACCGGTGGCATCTCGCTGCGCTCCTGTGCGACAACGCCGATCCGGGACCGCTCAGCAACACCGCCGCTACCGCGGTCTGCCAGTCGCTTGGCGCCGCGCCCACGGCGTACGCGCCGCCCAGCACCGGATGGAGCCAGCCCTCGCACACCAGACGTTCCGCGAATCGCCGCCCCCGAGACCCTGGTTGCGGGCCGATCGCCAGAAACTGCTCGGACGTTACGACGCCATGCTGGCCACCGGCCACCCGGCGCAGCTCAGCAAGCAACCCGACGCGCTGGTCACCATCCACAGACATGAGAGTATATGGATTA
>JAKBBS010000035.1 GCA_021808425.1 Actinomycetes bacterium | reverse complement strand
CGACCACTGAGAAAGGCCCTGGTTACAGGGCCTTTCTTGCTGTCCGGGGGCCGGTCGGGGCGTCCCCGACGGGCCGTCGTGCCACACCCGTGCCCCACCGGTCCGAGAATGACCTCCGCTGCGCGGCGTGCCCGGCAGTGATCGTGGTGGCATGCGGACGCCCAGATGGGACGCTCGGTGCTTGCAGGAAGCGCCGTGGCATGTCCGCCCTGTCAGCTTCCTCTTCCAGCGAGATAGTTTTCCCAGCGGCGCTCTGCTTCTGCCTTCGTAAGTCCGGCAATCTCCGTCTCGCTGAGCTTCACCTTTCGGATCAGGTTCCGCACGAGTTTCGCGTCGAGGGCTTCTTCCGCTGGGGGTGGCTCCTGCGACTTTGGTCGCGGGGGCGGTCTGCCGCTATCCACACAGGCCCAGAAGTCTTCCTCGGAGACGGCCAGCTGGTCCCGGAGGATGGCGGCAACGAGCTTTGGATCGTTGATTTGGCCGGCTCCGTGAGACAGGCGAGTCGTAAGGACCTCTCCGGTGGCCAAGGTCAGGTTGTACCGGTAGTGGCTCCCGGTCTTGCGAGAGCCCCGCGCCGTACCCTTCTCGGTCCAGTCTTCGGTCTCCACGAACCTTCGGTGGGCCGCATGGGTAAGGGGTCTCACTCGTCGCCGAAGACGACCCGGCGTAGCTCGTCGCGGTCGCCGGCGAACATGAGTACGCGTTTAACCAAGCCTGCGTTGGTCTTGTGGTTGGGAGCGAATCGCAGCTCGGTCACCCAGGTCTCCGCATAGTCGACCAGCGCGTCCAAGAAGTCCTCCTCCGCCTCGTCGTAGGACTCGCCGACTCCGTGCACCGGTACGCGCCCGATCCACATCGAGATCTGACCGTCGGAGAAGCTCACCTTGACGTCGAAGGGGTGCTGTGCGGCGAGCGCCGAGTCGAGGACGTCGCGCTCGACGAGCACCATGGTGGAGTTTCGCCGTAACACTGCCACCCCTCCGCTCTCAGCTCGGTCCATCAGTTCCTTGAAGTGGTCCCGAGCCTCCCGGGCCTTGAACTGGTGGGCCAAGGCGAACGAGGCATGAGGATCGGCTCGCAATGTCACAGAAAGGAACTGTACCAGTGGTACCACTGGTACGCAAGAGTCTGCTGGGTACTGCGAAACTGTCCCCTGCGTTGTTGGGCGCCAGAGCGAGGCCGGGCTTCCTCGCCGTCGACCTCGCCGGGCGAGCCTGGACCAGACGGGGATGGGGCGAGCCGCTGTTCGAGGTCCGCCCGGTCCCTGGCTCAACACCACCGAGACACTGGCCCCCTGGTCGCAGGCCCGTACCAACTCGCCCGCTCCCACCGCAGCGGCGAAGTCATCCGCAGCAACGACCTCCCGGCGAGCCTTCCCACCGGGCCGGATGACCACGGGTGACCGCGCTGCGTGACCGACCCAGCGGCGGAACGGTCGACATGGGTGGCAGCTGCTCGGGGTTCTGGGCGGACGTTCGGTGTCCTCTGTTTCCCTGGCGCTTGTGAAGCCCGTTGGAGAGTCTCGGTGTGCGGATCGGCTAGTGGCTGGATTCGGCTGAAAGCACCAACGGCATTGAGCCATCGGAATCCGGACGCAGCAGGACTGCTGCAACTCGGAGGTTGGGATCGAGCATTTCCCATAGGGCGGTGAGCACGTCGTGCGGGTCACTGGCACCTACCGACACGTGCCGGGGACCATCCGTTACCGAGACCTCAGCGGCGGTACCTGAGTAGGTAGTGAGAAGAACGCCGGTCCCGCTGGCGAGGTCACTCACAGCCCAAAGGCAGCGGGTTGTTCCTCCATCGGGGCGGCGGCGGGCGTGCCCGAGTAGAGCGGGGGAGGTTGGCTCGCGGGGTTGTACCGCCACCCAAATCCGAGGGGTGTATAAGGGCGGGTCGGGCTCAGCGGTGACGCCGGCCATGCTCGCGAGCGGCTCCACGCCGCCGTCCAGGCTGCCGAACACGTCATCGACGTGGTCGCCGTCCGCCATTTTTGTCATCGCGAGCGCGGATGGTCTTGCCGAGTGCTGGGTGCTCTCAGCCGGTCCCGGCACTCCCGAAACTATCGGCAGCGACCCCGGTCCTGCGCCGCCGGTCAGGCTCCCGCTGTCCGTGCGCCTCCCAGCGATAGCACTTCTCTGGCTGTTCATCCTGGTAGCCGTCGGAGCACCCCTGCAGGCGGCGATGGGGGCACTGGGAAGCTGGCTTTCCGTCGTCGCTGTCAGCTTTTTTACGACGACGGTGTGGCACATGGTCAAGCGACGCGCCACTCAGCTTGGCAGAAAGCCCCGCACCGATCGAACAGGGAAGCGCTCCATCCCGACCCGGTGAGCGAGGTTGGCGCCGAGTAGCTGATCTGCGCACCTGCTGCGCCGTTCGCGACCCGTGTCTCGTGGACGCAGATCGACGGCTCGGGAACTGAGCGAAGCTCACTATCTCCGAGCAGAACACGCCGCCCAGATCAGCGGGCCGTCCTCGCCCTGCGGATAGTGCCGGCCGGCACGCAGATCGGCACGTATGGAGCGCAAGGCCTAGTCGTTGAGGGCGAGGCCCGCTCGTCGACCTCTGTCGCTTAGTGTAGGCGGGAACGTGCTGGACGCGCACAGAAATCGGCCCGGTAGGCCGGCTCCCCCGGCCTGTTTCCACTGTTTACGGGAAACGAGGTAACGTTCGCAGTGTGATGTCGACGGTGCAAGCACTGTGGCGTGAACTGCTGGCCGGCTCGCGGGAGGGCCGTCGACGTTGGCCGTCCGTGAGCGCTCTCGCTGGCGAGCTCGGCGTGCCCGTGTCGACTGCGCACCGGTCATTGGGACACCCCGACGAGATCGGGGCGGTGAGCATCTCGCCGTTGGAGGGCTTGGTCGTCCTCGATCCGTACCGGCTCCTCCTGCTGTTCGCCGCCCACCGTCATCTGCAGCGCGACATCGTCAGCCGGGTCTGGGTCGCGGCGCCCGTAGCCGAGGTCGAGGCCGCCATCGGGGCTGACCGCGGCTGCGTGTTGGGTGGCTTCAGCGCGGTGGTGGCTCACGCCGGACGCAACAGGATCGCTGACTACGAGACGATCCTGGTCTATGGGGACGCCCATCTCGACGAGTTCCGCGCTACGCTTCCAGGTGAGGGCACGGAGGTCTTGGTCGCCGAAGCCGACCGGTGGCTGGGCCGCTACGGCCGGTTCACGACATACGCCCAGGCGTTCGCCGACCTGTTCTGTCTCCCCGGCTGGCAGGCTGCCCGCTTCGTCGACGAGCTCGACGCAAGGGAGGTGGCCGCCCGTGACGAACCCGTTCTACTCATCTGAGCAGACCGCACAGTCCCGGGCGGTGCTCGATGAGGTCCTCGGCGCCGTCCCTGAGGCCATCCTGATCGGTGGCTGGGGTACTTGGGTGCGCACTGGGGGTCCGATGAGCCACGACCCCATCGACCTGATACTCGACCGCGGCCAGCTCGCCGAGCTCGAAGGCATTGTCGACGACCTCTCGGAGTCGCGCCACCTCGCCGGCACTAAGTGGCGGGCCACCTGGCGGTCGATCCACCTCGACCTCTACGTCCCCCACCAGTCCCGCCTCGGCGCCAACCTCCAGCTGCGCACTGAACGGCTCGCCGTCCACCAGGAGCGCCACGACCGGTACCACGTCCTGACCGTCCCGGCCCACCTGGCCACCAAGCTCGCCGCCCTGCTCGACCGACCAGACAGCCTGCCCGGGTGCAAGGATCGCATCGAGATTCTCGCCCTCCTCGCCGATTCCTCCACGGTCACCACCCCCAGGATCATCGCCGACGCCTCGACTCGTACCGCAGACCAGCAGCGGGTGCTGCTCGGCAAGGCCTTCGAGTTCCTCGCCGCCGACCCGAGCCTCAACCGCCCCGGGCGGGACCGGCTCCGGCTCACCTCCAACGCCTGGCTGCGGGACCTCCCCACACCGCCAGGCGTGGCCGACGGGCCGTCTCCGGATTTGTGAGCATTGCTAAATGTCGTGCCACACGCGTGCCAAACCGGACGGGCAACAGGGGTCACCGACGGTCCGGGACGGTCAGCACCGATGCCCACATTTATCCCTCCTGAACAGGGAGAACACCGCAACCAGCCAGGTCAACCGTGACCCACGCGTCCCGGATTGGGCCGCCTGAAAAGCGCGAGGCCACCGGATCGACGCCGGTTCCGACCACGGAGAAAGGCCCTGGGAACAGGGCCTTTCTTGCTGTCCGGGGGTTGGTCAGGACGCCCTCGGCGGGCCGTCGTGCCCCACGAGCTGGATAGGTCTCGGCGGTCGCTTCCCGGACCCGGCGACGCTCTTGATCCACCATCGCCCCCAAGCGCTCGGCGATGCGCCTGTCCCGCTCGGCGGGTCTGGTTGCCGCCTACGGCGTCGCTCGGGGGCGGCCTAAACGGGACGACCCCCGACGTGAGCTATCGCTGACCCGGACAGGTTCCCGTAGCAGGGTTGGGCTACTGGGACGACCTGGCCGGAACTGACGACTACTCGCCGACCGTACCGTCGGCGTCGTCTCCCGCTGGTGGTCGAGGTACTGCCCGAGAAGGGCACTCTCGGAAAGGGCACTCTTGGCGCCGGTGGGCTCAGGGTCGACTCGCATACCCCCATCCTGGCCGCTCGTCGTCAAGGCGTTCCACCGACTATCGGGCGGCCGGGTGGCGATCATGCGCAGCGGAGCTGCTCGATCAAGGCTCGGGGGGTGATCGCCGGCAGCGTGAGGTCGGCCTCCAGCAGGTCGTGGTCACCGGTGACGATTACAGACCCGGTTGCCTCGGCCAGGGCAACGATGTAGTCGTCGTCTGGGTCGCGTACACGCTGCGGCGCCGGCCCGGAATCAGGGCGAACGTCGGCCTCGCGGACCAAGGCGTCCAACAACGCAGCGGCGTCGTCAAGGGAGATCCAGCGCCGAAGCTTCGGGCGGGCCAATACACCCGCGATCTCGTCGAGCAGATGCTGGCTCACCACGGCGGTGACCCGCTTTAAGATGACGGCCCTGACCACCTCGGCTGGCGCGCCGTAGGGGTTGATCAGTCCCGAGACCCATACGTTGGGGTCGATGACGACCCGAGGCGGCTCCGTGCTCAACCCGCTCGGCGGCTGGAGCGCTCGAAACGCACCGCAGCAAGCTCCTCCGCAGCGACCCGGGCAGCCTCTTGCTCGCTTGGAGCCTTTTCCTGACTGATCCCGCCCCAGATGTGCTCCACCGCTTCAGCGAGGCCCAGGTGTTTCCGCAGGGCCTCCTCGAAGACCTCATACTCCCGCTTGCCAGAGCGCGCTGCAGCAACCTTCGTCGCGCGCAGCAGAGCCTCGTCGATGTACACGGTGGTTTTCTTCCGAGCCACGGCCCCATCTTGACAGAAAAATGGCAGCGCTGCCATAGCGCAGCCTTCCTACTTCATCGATCCCTGTCCGACACGCACAGCTGTTCGACGCGGCCCATGAGATCCGCAGTGGTGGCGCCGCCGACCATCCAGCGTCGAAGCAGCGGCAACTCAACGAAACCCGACACCGCCTGTTGCCAAGGAGACGATCTGTCTCCGCGCCTCCGTCCGTCACGAGCGAACCTTTGTCGACGATTCGAGCATTGCAGCCGCTGCCTCACTCACTCATTCTGCCGATCCCACTGCTATCCGGCATTGAGTGCTTGGGCTTGGTCTCGTCTAACTAAATGACTGAGCAGCCTTGAACTTGCTCAGATCTAACGCCTCGCGCAATCGATCAAATAATACAAGGTCCTGGGAACCCCGCCAAATCTAGTCTCGGACTCGAGCCAGCGTCGTCTCTCAGTCGGCGCTATATGCGCAGGCGACGCAGCGGTCCGTGGCGGGAAGCGCCTCCAGTCGCTCAACGGGTACAGATTGCCCGCACCCCGCGCAGTGCCCGTACGTTCCGTTCCGGACCCGGCGCGTCGCTGCCTCAAAAGCGCTGACTTCCGCGCAGGCGCGCTCGAACATTCCAGCGACCCGCGCTCGCTCAAAGCCAATTGTGGCGCCCTCTGGGTCGTGCTCGTCGTCGGGTCCGTCGGCGGTGGCGGTCTTTAGGTCCCGGAGTTCGAGCCCAAGGTCGACTGCCCGCTGGCGGGCAGCAGCGAGCAGGGAAGCGAGGTCCGGAGTTGTGGGCATCACTCCCAGAATGCCCGAACGGAAGTCGCTCCGACGATGAAGACTTGTTCCGGGCTTGTCAACCGAAACCGGCTCCTGTGACTCTTAGTGTTGTGAGATTCGAGCCAGTGTGCGATGGTCCGACCATGGCCGTGGCCCCTGATTCGGCGGTTGCGAGGGTTGCCGCGGAGAGAGTATTCGTCGAGCATCATCGGAGCCTGGTGCGTCTCGGGGTGCTCTTGGGGGCGTCGCAGACGGGTGCGGAGGATGCTGTGGCCGAGGTTTTCGCCAGGTCTTGGAAGGCGATCGACGCAGGGCGTGTACGAGATCCTGTGCCGTACCTGCGCCGGTCGTTGGTCAATGAGCTTCGCCGGCGGGGTCGTCGCCAGCTCCTGGAACGTGCCGCTCCTCCCACGAACGGCGCGAGTGCTGGTTTCGAGAACGAATCCGTGGTGCGGGACGCCACCGTTCGTGCATTGTCAATGCTGTCTGTTCGCCAGCGGGAGGTTCTGGTCCTGAGATATCTCGAGGATTGGTCTGAGGCCGATACAGGTCGATTGCTAGGGATCTCGGCTGGATCGGTGAAACGCCACACCTACAGGGGCCTTGCTCGGTTGCGGGAAGTTTGGAGGATCGATGACTGAAATCGCTGACCCGACTATCCTGCGATTGCGAGCAGGATTGGACAATGCGGCAGCGTCGATTCAGGTGCGCCCGGATTTGATGGTCGCAGTCGACTCCAGACGCCGGCGCCGTGCCCGGCGGCGATTGGCCGTAGCGGCGGCCACCTCCGCTGCAGCGTTGTCCGTGGCTGCGGTTGTGGCGCTGACGGCTACTCCGTCGTCCAAGACGGCGAAGGTCGTCGTAGGGTCACCGGCCGCGCCCGTCGCGGGTGTGAAGCTGCCCATGGGCCCAGCAGAAGCCGCTCCTGTCGGCCCACCGTGGTGGCTTCCCGCCCCAGGCACCGCGAGCCGGATCGAAATCAACAACCAGACGACCGACCCGATCTACCAGCAGTTGTACCTAGGGTCGGGCAGCGTAAACCCAGCCGAACTGCTCATCGCAACGGTCGACGCTCGAAGGGGAACTCCGAGCTCGGCGTATATTCCCTCGGGGACGATTCCCGGCGAGTCGACAATCCAGGTTGGCTCAGCCGTGGCTCATCTCGCTAACGGCGGAGGGGCGGAACAGTTGTGGTGGACTGAGCCTGACGGGGTCCAGGTCATCGCATACGAGACAGGAATCACACCGAAACAGTTCGTCGAGCTCATGTCGAGAGCCACCCCGGCGACCGGGTCAGTTCTCGGCATGGGCCTGCCTGCAGCGCTGCCCTACGGTCTCGCACCCTTTCGCGCTGGGATGTCAACTCACACCGGCTGGGTCGAGGACGTGCAAATCGTCGCCGGTTCCTGCCAAGGAGAGCTCGACATCTACCAAGGCGTGCCCTACCTGCCGAGCGCCGTAGGCGGTACGTTGACGCGGACTGCCGTAGGCGACGCACCCGCACTGCTCCAGAGCCGGCCAGGGGTCGGGACCGCCCTGTTCTGGTTCAACGCCCCGGGCCTGACCGCTGTCTTGATGACGAACGGAGCTAGCGGCCCGAGCTGCGCCGCACCGCTCCTAGCTCCCGCCGTGCATCGCGCAAGTTCTGCAGAGTGGACCGCTGAGAGGACCTTGTTGGGCAGCCACTTCTACCAAATCCAGCCGGAACGATCTGTCCCGTCCACGACGGTATTAGCAGTCCGCCAGGGCATCCAGGCACCGGCAGATTTCGTGACGTCTAGGCCCTAGGTTGCCAACTTGTTCGACCAGTGATGATCTCCGAATTCGTTGGATGTTGTCGAACGACGCTGCGCATTCGACGTGGAGGCCCTCGTCCTCGCCGAGGGTAACCCCGGTCGGGATGTTGCGTACGGTGCGGGTAACCGGCGCCACAACAATCCCGGTCAGCACAGGAATGGCTTCCGTGCGTGTGACGACCAGGACGGGCCGTCGCTTGTCCTCAGCTTCAGCCCACCAGATTTCCCCCTGAGAAGGAAGCCCTACCACGGTTCTTCGTCGACCAGGGCGCGAGTAGCTCTATCGAGTCCCGCTAGCTCGTCGTCGTCCTGGGGGTGCTGAAGATACCCGTTGATGATGGCGCAAGCCGTCTGCTCTCGACGGTGCCGCTCCACGAAGACTTCGAGGCCCAACCGAACCGCGTCGGAACGCGTTTTTGCGGCGCCCTGTCTGACAAGGTCGTCGATGGTGGCCAGTAGGAGGTCGTCTACTCGCGTGACGAGTTGCGCCATGCATTTAGCATCGCGCGACGTAATGCGCGCTGGTCGTCCTTCGCCTATTTGCGGACTAAGCCGGACCTAAGCCAATAGGTGAGGATTAGTGGTCGGGTCTGGATGGGCCTGCGCCGTGCGTCCTGAGATCTCCTCCCGGAATCGCACTAACATCTCCGCCGACAACGGAGGCACTCGATGGACAATCTGGACGACCTGGATCGTCTCATTCTCACGTGCCTCTCCGAGAACGCCCGTGCGAGCTTCCACGAGATCGGTTCACGTATCGGACTGAGCGCGCCTGCCGTAAAGCGACGCGTCGACCGTCTTCGCTCGAGTGGTGTGATCAAAGGTTTCACGGCGATCATCGACGCGAAGGCTGCTGGCCAGAGCGCCGAGGCACTCGTCGAAATCTTCTGTCGCGGACGCACGAGCCCGGCGCAACTTCGCGAACTCGCCGAGCAGCATCCAGAGGCACGCGCTGCGTGGACCGTGAGCGGAGACGGCGACGCCATGTTGCACATCCAGGCCGCCGACATGTCCGAGCTGGAGCGTGTCTTGGAACGTATCCGCGAGCACCCGTCGGTGGACCGTACCCGCAGCGTGATCGTTCTCACGCGTCTACTCGACCGATACGGTCCAACGGCATCGAAGGCCAGCGGTGATACGGATACGCCTCCCGGGGGCGGACCTAGAAGCGTCTAGCTCGCGGGCCGGCTCACCCGACGCCGGGGTGTTTGGCGTTAGAGGAGTCCGTCGACTAGCGGTGACGGTGACCCGAACCGGTGGGCTGTCGCGGCGACGGCTTGTTCTTGGAGGAATGTGAGCATCTCGATGCGGCCTGCTTCGACGACGGGCTGCGCGTAGAGCTTGAGGTCGACTCGTCCGCTGCTGTGTCGGGCGAACGCCTCGCGTGATCCGCCTAGCAGGCGCACCCGTGTAGGTGCACAGGTGTTGAGCCGTGCAGTCCACGCTGCAGCGTCGTGGATAGCGACGTGCACGCCGGCGCCTCGAAGAAGCGTCACGACTTCGTCGTCGAGCCGGCCGGCTGCTGACACGTCGACGGTTGCTCCGGCGAGTACACCGGCGGCGGTGACGCGAAGCAAATGCGCGACGGTCGCGTCCTCGAATCGCACGGTCACCGGTACTGGAACATAACGCAGCCAGTTGCGTTCAGGGTCAAGGCCGCTAACGTCGCGTGCTGCGGCGAACTCGTCGCGCCAGGCGACGGCGTCCGAACCGAGCGAACGGGCAAGGAAAGCCATATCCCCGGTGAGCAGGTCGGCCGCCCCGTCCAGGATTCGTTGAACGACGGGGGATAGTGGTGCGGCGACGGTCGCCGGCGACGACGTCCAGTCGGACAGCCCGACCAGGTAGTTGGGGCCACCGGCTTTCGTCCCGGCGCCGACCGACGACTTTTTCCACCCGCCGAAAGGTTGCCGGCGGACGATCGCGCCGGTGATACCTCTATTGACGTACAAGTTCCCTGCCTGAACACTGGCGACCCATTTCTCGATCTCCGAGCGTTCCAGCGAGTGCAAGCCGGCCGTCAACCCGTAGTCGACCTCGTTTTGTATCTCGATGGCGTCGTCGAGGCTGTCGGCGGCTATCAGGCCGAGCACGGGGCCGAAGTACTCTGTCAGGTGGAACTCGGAACCGCGTTTCACGCCGACCTTCACGCCTGGCGACCAGACGCGACCGGTGTCGTCGAGTTGCTTCGGCTCGACGAGCCATCGCTCGCCTGGGGAGAGGCGGGTGAGCGCCCGGGCCAGTTTGCCGGTAGCGGGTTCTACTAGCGGACCCATCTGGGCGGACGGGTCGGATGGGTATCCGACCTTCAGGGAGCTGACGGCGTCGACGAGCTGTTCGCGAAATCGTGTCGATGTAGCGACCGATCCGACAAGGATGGCAAGTGACGCGGCGGAGCATTTTTGCCCGGCGTGTCCGAACGCCGAGTACACGATGTCCTTGACGGCGAGGTCTCTGTCTGCCTGCGGGGTGACGATAATCGCGTTCTTGCCGCTCGTCTCGCCCAGCAACTGCAGGTCGCCTCGGAAGCTACGAAAAAGCTGCGCGGTCTCGAAAGCGCCGGTGAGGATAAGCCTGTCGACGCGAGCGTCGGCTACGAGGAGCCGGCCGAGTTCGCCCTCGTCGACGTGCACGAGGTGCAGCACTTCCGCCGGAACGCCTGCGTCCCACAAGGCTTTCACGATCAAGGACCCGCAGCGGCGGGCCTGGGTCGCGGGCTTGACGATCACCGCGGACCCGGCCGCCAACGCCGCGACGGTCGATCCCGTCGGGATCGCTACGGGAAAGTTCCACGGCGGTGTCACGACGGTGACACCTACTGGTCTCGCCACGGCGCCGTCGGTCTCGTCGAGACGCACAGCAAGATCGGCGTAGTAGTTGAGGAAGTCGATAGCCTCGGACACCTCAGGGTCGCCCTGGTCGAGTGTCTTGGCGGTCTCGCTAGCCATCACTTCCAGAAACTCGCCGCGGCGCTGCTCGAACACGACGGCCGCTTTGCGTAGGATCCTCGCGCGGCCAACGCCACCGAGCGCAGCCCACGAAGCGTTCGCTGTCAAAGCCGAAGCGATTGCCGTCTCGATCCCAGCGGCGTCTGAGATGGTGTGGGCGTTGACCAGATCCTCGCCGAGCGTGCTTGTCGGGACGCGGCCGGTGATCTCTTTTGCCCACTGACGATTCCCGGGGAGCGACGGGTCGGTGTCGGAAGTGTTGCTGAAGCTCTCCGAGAGAACTGTACAGACCTCCTTGCGCCGGTCCTGGGTCCGGTTAGGGGACCGGACGACGTCGTCGACGGCGGCCAGCGAAACCAGAAAACGGTTCCGCTCCCGTTCGTAAAGCCCGCCGTCGTCGTTGAGGTCGAACGCAGCCGATAAGAAGTTGTCGTCGCTGGCGCCTTCCTGCAAACGACGGACCAGGTAGGCGATCGCGACGTCGAAGTCCTCCGGATGTACCACAGGCACGTACAGCCGAAGCGGTCCGACTGTTTCGCTTACCGCGCGCGCCTGGCCTTCTGCCATCCCGAGGAGCATCTCGAACTCGACCCCGGAGCGGACACCTCGTTTGCCGGCAAGAGTCCAAGCGAAGGCGACGTCGAAGAGGTTGTGCCCGGCAACGCCAACCCGGACGTTCGAAACTCGCTCCGATGTCAGTGCATAGTCGAGGACGCGTTTGTAGTTAGCGTCGGTGTCTTGCTTGGTGGGCCAGGTGGCGAGCGGCCACCCGTGTATCGACGCGTCGACGCGCTCCATCGGAAGGTTGGCGCCTTTGACGAGCCGGACCTTGATTCCCGCTCCGCCACGCGCGCGACGCGCTGCGGCCCACTCCTGAAGGTGGATCATGGCGCCCAGCGCATCCGGCAGGTAGGCCTGCAAGACGATGCCCGCTTCGAGTCGGCGCAAATCGTCACGGTCGAGGAGCCTCGTGAAGACGGCGATCGTCAAGTCGAGGTCCCGGTACTCTTCCATGTCCAAGTTGATGAATTTCGGTGTCGGCGAGCCAGCTGCGATCTCGAACAACGGCGTCAGGGCAGCCACGGTGCTCTCGACGGCCTGATCGAAAGCCAGCGGCGGGTGCGCCGCGACGGCGGAGCTCACCTTGATCGATACGTAGTCGATGTCGTCGCGCATGAGCAGACGGCTGGTGTCGGCAATCCGACGCGCCGCTTCGGCTTCGCCGAGGACGGCCTCTCCGAGAAGATTGACGTTTATGTTCGAGCCGCTGTTCCTGATCGCGGCGAGCATCCTTCGAAGCTTGGCGTCGCTCGCGTCGATCAGCAGGTGGCTGACCATGCGCCGTAGCGCGCGTCGCACGACAGGGATCGTCAGCTCCGGCGCAGTCGTCGACGCCATCACGCCCGCTTTGAGAGCGAGCTTCAAATGCCACGGAAGGAAACTAGGGACATTCGTAGTCAGCTCTCGCAAGTTAGCGGCGGCGACACGGACATCCTCGGGGCGGATCACACGGTCGATGAACCCGACCGTGAAATCAAGGCCCGCAGGATCCTTAAGTACGCCGGCAAGGCGTCGCACTGCAGCGCTCGAAGGCTTGGTGGCCGCGGAGGCGATCCAACGCTTCACAAGTACTTCGACGTCGTCGACAAGGTCGCCTAGCTCTGCCGACCCCACCGAAAGATGCCTATCACGGTACTCCAAAGCCGCGGTCACCTTCCGGGTGCAGTCGAAGCCAGCAACGCGACCGGTGGCAGATCCACAGTTCCCGCAACACCCGAGCGCGCCGCACGTAATGGAAGGTGAACGCCCGCGACCATGCAGCGGACGGATCCACCGGCAAGTTCGATCGTTGGCACCGATATCGGGACTATCTCTGCGTGCCTGGAGATCGTTCGCCGCTGGAATGTAGTGAGACTCTCGTAGCCGCGAGCCGACATCAGCAAAGCCGGTCCGGAGTGGGACGTGACTTCGATCGCGTTACCAGCGAACGCGTCAACCTGCTCAAGTGACAGCGCGACGACCGTATGCCCCGTCGATAGAAGGCACTCTTGGACGTTGCGTCGCTCGTCGGCGCCCGCAATGGCGTCCAACGCTACGACGGCGATCGCGGTACCGACTGACATCATCACGTTCGTGTGGTAGATCGGGGCTCCCCGGACATCTCTTGTGGCGAACTTCACCGGCTTGTAGCCGAGGTCGTTGCAAACGAGATCCACAGCGTGCTCGTGCGAGCGGAACGAGCGCGCTGTGTAGGCGATGCGATTGATATGGTCGAGCACCATCGCACCGGTGCCCTCGAGGTACATGCCGTCGTCCTCGAGCACCGAATAGTCGTGCACGGACGTGATGTGGTAGTGGCCTCGCAGCGCCGCGATGATGTCAGATCGCCTCTCGGCCCTCCGGCTCGGAGCGTACATCGGATAGAGCGCGACCCGGCCGTCGGGATGCGTTGAGAACCAGTTGTTGGGAAAAACGCTGTCAGGTCGCTGCTCGACAGGGTCGTCGAACAAGTGAACCTCGACGCCGAGGTCCACGAGCTGCTCTGCCATTCGGGTGACTTCGCCGTACGCTGCGTCGGCCAGCATTGGAGATGCGGCGACGGCGCGGCTTTGGAAGAAGTTGTCGGCGACGGTTTCGGAGTTCGGGGTGAAGCGCAGCGGCCGTATCATCACTACGCTGTCGGGGGCTTGCGTGCTCATGGCCTCAAACCCTGCGAGCGCCGACGGGGATCAGGCTACGCCCTCTCGGCGCCGCCAAGCCGAACAGGTCTTTCGGGTCGGAAGGTTCAGCCACCAGATCGATAGTCGTCGCATAGCTGCTCCCTGCGACCTGACTAGCGAGGTAGCGCAGAGCCGAGAAGTCTTCGATGGCAAAACCCACGGAGTCGAAGACAGTGATCTCCCGGTCGTCGCGCCGTCCGGGGTGCAGACCCTTGACGACCGACCACAGTTCGGTGACCGGGAAATCCTCCGGCTGGTGTTGTATTTCGCCTTCGACGCGCGTTTGAGGCGTGTACTCGACGAAGACGCTCGCGCGCCGGAGTGTGCGCGGATCCAACTCGGTTTTACCTGGACAGTCGCCGCCTATCGCGTTGATATGAACTCCGTGCGCAACGGAGTCATCTCGAAGCACGATTGCGTTCGTCTTGTCGGCAGTGCATGTCGTGATTACGTCCGCATCGTCGGTCGCGTCGAGCGGGTCTCCGACCCTGGTGGCCTTGAGGCCCAAGCTTTGAGCGTTGCGCTCGAACTTGTCCATGGCGCCGGGGTCCGTGTCCCAGAACCGGAAGCTGTCGATCCCGACGATCGCCCTGAAGGCAAGAGCTTGGAACTCGGCTTGGGCGCCGCAGCCGATTAGCGACATCACACGCGAGCCTCGCCTGGCGAGGTGGCGGGCCGCCATCGCCGAAGTCGCCGCAGTTCGCAATGCGGTCAGAATTGTCATCTCCGCAAGCATCGTCGGGTAGCCGCTCTGCACGTCTGCTAGGACACCGAAGGCCGTGACGGTCTGGTAGCCCCTCTCCGGGTTCTTCGGGTGGCCGTTGACGTATTTGAAGCCATACTGATGGCCGTCGCTCGTGGGCATGAGCTCGATTACGCCGTCGCGTGAGTGCGATGCCAGGCGAGGTGTCTTGTCGAAAGTCTGCCACCTCGCGAAGTCGTTTTCGATCTCTGCGGCCAATTCCACGAGGATCCGCTCTGCGCCACGGTCGGCGATCCATCGGGCCATCGACTCGACGTCGACGAACAGAACGCTCATGGTCTCAACTCCAGCGTTGCGCACTTGGCGCTTCCGCCAGCTTTGATCAGCTCGCTTGTGTCGACTCCGATCGGATTGAATCCCCGGTCGCGAAGCTGCTCGTGGAACGCCACGGGCGTATTTGACACGACGACGTTGTACCCGTCGGACATGGCGTTGAGGCCGAACCCGCATGCGTCGCTCTCGTCGACGAGGATCGCGTCTGGAAACAGTTCGTTTAGGACCGAGACGCTGGAGTCGGAGAACGCGCCAGGAAAATATGCGACCGTGCGGTCGTCGAGGACTGTCAGCGCCGTGTCGAGGTGGTAGAAGCGGGGATCGACAAGGTCGAGTGTGACGACGGGGACGTCGAAGAATCGCCGGAGCTCATCGTGGGCGGCAGCGGAAGTGCGAAAACCTGTTCCGGCCAGCATGATCTCACCGACGCTGAGGACGTCTCCTTCGCCCTCATTTTGCTCGGTTGCAGTCGTGACGGTGGCGAAACCGCGACCTTCGAACCAGCGACGGTAAGCCGGGCCTTCGCCTTGGCGCTCCGCGTGGGTGAAGTTCGCGACTAGGACGCGGCCGGCCCTTACGACGCCGGCGTTCGCAGCGAACACCATGTCCGGCAGGCCAGGGACTGGCTGGATCGTGTCGACGTGATGGCCGAGTCGCCGGTAGCAGTCCCTGAGCGCCGACCATTGCGCCATTGCCAGGTCGGCGTCCACGACCACGTCGGTGTCCATCCACGGATTGATCGAATAGGTCACCTCGAAGTGCGTCGGAGGGCACATGAGCAGGTGTCGCTTCGTGGGGATTCGAACTGTGTCTCGCAGGGCGGTGGCGGTGCTGGCAGACATGATCTCTCCTTGTCGTCTTGTAGTTATCGTACGGACGACTCGTCGACAAGACAATGCCGAGATATTGCCTATTACCACCTATCTATTGCGTTGTTCAGATGTTTCACGCAACGAAGTGATCGCTGAAGACCCCACTGGCCGTACCAACTGCTAAAGCTAAGCGGCGAGATAACGGGCGATGACCTCGGAGAGGCCCGCGATCCTGTCGCGGGTGGCGCGGTAACCGCGAAGCGGGCCGCCGATTGGATCGCTCACTTCGAGAGCAGACGGCAAGCTCAACAGGTCGGCGCGCCGGCGCCCCAGATGCAAGCGGGCAACCCTCTGACGGAGCTCGTCGCCGGGGTCACTTGCGGGATCGGTCAGGTCGTTGCCGGCGGACCTTCCGGGCCCGTAGGATTCGGCGGCCCGCGATGCGAACTCACCGATAAGGAACGCCGTCGGCCACGAAGCCTCGTCAAGCAAAGCTAGCTCCATGACGTGCTGACGAGTCATCGCAAGTACGAGGTCTGCCTCGGCGAGCAGGGAGGTATTTACCGTGGTGCTCCGGTGGCGGGTCACGTCGAGGCCGATGTCGGCCATGACTTCGACGACTTCGGGTTCTGCGGGTGCTCCTGGGGGGCCGAACCCGGCTGAGGTTACGGTGAAGTCGTGAGGTTCGAGGTCGTGCAACGCCTTCGACAGGAGGGCTTCGGCCATCGGGGAACGGCAACGATTCGCAGAGCAGACGGTGAGGATGGTGAACGGTCTCATGATTGTCCTTCGAATGTAACGTCGAGTCCGACGTGAAGCGAGGCGGGCACTCCCCGTTGTGGCAAAGTAAACGTGAGTGAAAACCCACCGAGACGCTCGCCGATCGCATCAAGGTCACTTGGCCGTCTGCAACTTGGAGAAACTGGATCACCTCGCCGCGGTTGAACCATTGTTCTCTTCGATATGGGGCGGCGGTGGATCGCCCACGGCTATGCCGGTCAACCTGCTCGTCGCTCTAGTGCATTCGGGCGGCTACGTCGGCGGGGCTTTCTCCGGCGAGGAGTTGGTCGCTGCATCTGTCGGTTTCCTTGCCAGACGCAATGGAGTGGTCGAGTTGCATTCTCACGTGACAGGCGTGGCGGTCGGCTTCCAAAGCAGCGGCGTCGGTCGGGCGCTGAAGGACCACCAGCGCAGCTGGGCTGCCTCGCAGGGAATAGCGGGCATCACATGGACTTTCGATCCGCTGTCTCGCCGCAATGGTTGGTTCAACTTGGTGAAGCTCGGCGCGCAGGCCGTGAGCTATCACCCGAATTTCTACGGCGCCATGCCCGACGCCCAGAATGGAAACGACGACACGGACCGCTGCATGGCACACTGGTCGACTGGGGAACCTTTTTTCCAAGATGCTGTTCGCGACATCGGAGGTTACGAATCCCAGTTGGCGCTGAAGGTGGGGGTAGGCGATCAGCCGGTGAGGATACCGACTGCTTTGGACACTCCGGTCATCGCCTGTCAGGTACCCCGGGATATTGTTTCGATCCGAAGGACGAATCCGGGACTCGCCCGAAGTTGGCGACTGGAACTTCGTGGTGTCATGGGGCCTGCCATGGCCGACGGCTATGTCGCAACGTCGATCAGCAGCGACGGCATTTATCGCTTACTCCACCGTTCCCTGCTCGGTCAATCGGCTCTGGCGGTGCAGCAATGAGGGTACGGCGAGTCGTTCTGCATCGCTTGGCGATGCCGCTTGTCACTCCCTTCCGAACTTCGTTTGGTACCGAGACATCGCGTGACGTGCTTCTGGTAGAGGTCGAAGGTGCGGACTCTATTGGGTGGGGCGAGTGCGTTGCTATGAGCGAGCCGCTCTATTCGTCAGAGTACGTCGAGGGTGCCCACGCTATGATCCGCTCCCATCTCTTGCCAAGGCTCTTCGCTGCAGGCCCGGACATAAAAGCAGAGGACGTCGGCGGTATCCTAGCCGAGGTCAAAGGTCACCAAATGGCGAAGGCCGCTATCGAGGCAGCGATTCTCGACGGGGATCTGCGCGCAGCCGGTCTGAGCCTTTCCTCGTCTCTCGGCGGCGTTCGTGAGCGGGTGGCAGCAGGAGTGTCAGTAGGAATTGCGACGTCGATCCCGGCGTTGGTCGATGCAGTGGGCGGGTACCTTGATGACGGTTACGTTCGGGTCAAACTGAAGATCGAGCCGGGATGGGACGTGGAACCGGTGGCCGCCGTGCGCGAGCATTTCGGGCCGGATCTCTCGCTCCAAGTGGATGCGAACGCCGCCTACACCCTCGCCGACGCAGCGCACCTTGCCCGGCTCGACCGCTTCGGGTTGCTGTTGATAGAACAGCCGCTCGCCGAACACGACCTGTCGGGCCACGCTTCTCTCGCTCGGCGGCTGAAGACGCCTATCTGCCTCGACGAGTCGATAACCGGGGCAGCTGTCGCGGTTGACGCTCTCGATCGGGGGGCGTGCTCGATCGTCAACATCAAGGCCGGGCGCGTCGGAGGCTACATCGAAGCCAAGGTCATCCACGACTTGTGCTTCGAGCGGGCAGTGCCCGTTTGGTGCGGCGGAATGCTCGAGACAGGCATCGGCCGCGCTGCGAACGTCGCGCTTGCGTCGCTGCCAGGTTTCAGCCTGCCCGGCGATACCTCGGCGTCAAAGCGGTACTTCCAGCGTGACGTGACCGAGCCCTTCGAGCTCGAATCCGGTCACCTCGCTGTACCGACAGGTCCGGGTATAGGCGTCGCCCCGATCCCTGAAGTCCTGGAGGAGCTGACTACGTCCCGTGAAGAAATACCTTGGCGGTGACCTTGTCAACTCACGGAAAGCTGCCTCGGTCCAGCGTGACAGACGGGCCATGGTTGGCCTAACGTTAATCCCATGGACATTCAAGGAACTTCGTCGATAGTCACGGGAGGCGCTTCCGGGTTGGGAGAGTCGACCGTGAGGAAGCTCGCATCACGCGGCGCCCGTGTCGTGGTGCTCGACATGCAGGAGGAAAAAGGTGAGGCTCTCGCAAAGGAGGTCGGCGGAATATTCGTACGCGCGGATGTGACCAAGACTGAAGAAGTCATCGCCGCGGTCGAAGCCGCCAAGGATCTCGGTCCGCTCAGGACTCTCGTCAACTGTGCGGGGATCGGCGCTGCCAGCCGGACGATAGGCAAGGACGGCACGTACGAGTCAGCGTTCAACCTCGAGTACTTCTCGAAGGTCATCCAGATCAACTTGATCGGCACTTTCAACTGCATACGCATCGCGGCCACGGCGATGAGCCTTACTGAGCCCCTGGCGGACAACGAACGGGGGGCGATTGTCAACACGGCCTCTCTCGCTGCCTTCGACGGCCAGATCGGCCAGGCCGCCTACTCGGCGTCGAAAGGAGGCGTCGTCGGAATGACGCTACCGATCGCAAGGGACCTGGGCGTCGTCGGAATCCGCGTCAACACGATCGCCCCAGGTCTCATAGACACACCCATCTACGGAAGCGGCGAGGCGTCGGAAGCGTTCAAAGACAAGCTCAAGAAGGACGTCATCTTCCCGGACCGCCTTGGCAAGTCCGATGAATTCGCGTCCCTCGCACTGGAGCTTGTAACGAACAGCTACATGAACGGCGAGACGATCCGCATCGACGGCGCCGCCCGTCTCGGACCCAAGTAGTCGGAATGGCAACTGTCGAATACACGACTGACGGCCACATCGCCGTCATCACGATCAACCGTCCGGAAGCTCGCAACGCTGTCAACGGAGACGTCGCCGCAGGTATCGAGGCGGCGATCGATCGCCTCGAAGCCGACGACGCCCTATGGCTCGGGGTGCTTACAGGTGTGCCTCCGGTATTCTCCGCCGGAGCGGACCTAAAGGAGATCAATGCCGGCCGTGCCGCGAATCTCGGCACCGAGCGCGGTGGCTTCGCCGGTATCACCAAGCGCGAAAGGACGAAGCCGATCATTGCAGCGGTCGACGGTCCGGCTCTGGCGGGCGGCACCGAGATCTGCTTGTCGTGCGATCTGATCGTCGCATCGACCACTGCGCGCTTTGGGATACCTGAGGTCAAAAGGTGTCTTATCGCCGCAGGAGGAGGCCTCTTCCGCCTGCCGCGCAAGGTGCCGTTCAACGTTGCGATGGAGTTGGCGCTCACCGGAGATCCGATCGATGCAGAGCGCGCCTACCATTTCGGTCTAGTCAACCGCATTTGCGAGCCCGGTATGGCGTTGTCGACAGCAGTGGAGTTGGGGCGTCAGATCGAAGCGAATGCTCCTGTGGCGGTGCGAGCGAGCCGTCTGGTGATTTACGCGGCCATGACCGAGGACGAGGACACCGGCTGGCGTCTGTCAGGTCAGGGCATGGCGGAGGCGATGGGTAGCGAAGATATGAAGGAGGGCTTGACGGCCTTTATCGAAAAGCGTCCGCCGAGCTGGACGGGTAGGTAGACCACTCCACCGCACGTGCGCTCCGGGATCTGACCCGAGGGCCGGTGTTCTCAGCTTTCTTTCAGCTTGGGGTCACCGGCCCTTCAGGTGCAGGGGCGATCTTGTCTTTTGTGGTGGTAGACGGGAAAGCGTCGGTGGCGTCAGTTTGCGCGGCGTCACCTCCACGTGGGGGCCATTTAGCGGCGATCGATGTGGTCCGTTTCCTCACGATCGGCGGCGTAATTCTGGTCCACTCGACGTCATTTGCCAACTCCGATTCGTCCTTGGTGGCGAATGGCGTCCTGCAGGTTGCTCACGTGACACGGTCAGTGTTTTTGATGCTGTGCGGATTCGTGCTCACATACAGCTACCAACATCGGCCGCTCAGCAGGACTGGCTTTTGGAAGCGACGTTATCCTCTCATTCTCGTCCCGTACGTCGCCTGGAGCGCCATCTACTTCGTAGCTGACGGCGAGGTCCATCCCACCTTGGGGTCTCTGGGTAGGTTCATCGTCGACTTGGGCGACGCCGGAGCCCACTTCCACCTGTACTTCCTGCTGCTGACCATGCAGCTCTATCTGATCTTCCCCGCGCTGATGTGGGCATTCCGGCGATGGCCCAAGGCTCTGATTCCGACTCTCGCAGCGAGTGGCGTGGTCCAACTACTCTTCACGGGCGCCATCGAGTACGGGTGGAGGCCTCCGCTGCTCGCTTCATGGTTCGACAATCCGAGTTCGGTGCTCTTTAGCTACAGCTTCTACGTGATCGGAGGCATTGCTGCTGCGGTCCATTTCGAAGAGGTGTCAACGTGGGTCCGTTCGCATTACCGGGCGGCTGGCGCCTTGATGGCTGCAGGAGTCATCGTCGGGCTCGGGACGTATGCCTTCAATATCTCGGTGCTCGGATATTCTCCTATCAAGGCGAGCGCCGTGTTTCAGCCGGCCAACGTTGTCGAGGTAGTTGCAGCCACCTTGTCACAGTTCGCGCTTGGGATGTGGTTCACGGAAAAGGCGTCACAGAGACGTCTTGCGCGACTCGAGCGATCATCGGATGTGTCGTTTGGCGTGTACTTGGCGCATCCGCTGCTGCTTACGGCCGTGCTCGAACTGGCAGCATCGGCCGGCTTGACGCGGGTGCTTGCGGGCGCTCCTGGTACCCTGGTTGAAGTTCTGATTGCTCTTGGTTTGGTCCCCTTCCTCTACGGCGTCACTTTTGCCGGTATCGCCATGGCTCGCTCGAGTGTCATCAGCCTCGCGTTGACAGGAAGGCGGCGGACGGTGAGTCCCGCACCTGCGATATTGACTAGCCCCGCAATTGCCGCAGCGCAAGCGGTAGGGACGTGACCGACCGGCCGTCTACTCAGGCGTCAGCTACGCCCGAGCCGGGTCGTCAGACCCGCTGGCGGAGGACCGCCGAGCGGAAGAACTCACGAGCGCTTTCGTTTCTTGGCATGGGAGCGGTTGTCGCCCTGATAGCTGTCGTGGTGCTCATTGGAGCCCCCGACCTGACTGTTGTGGCTGGCACGGTCCGCTCTGTTGGAATCGATAAGGCTCCGACAGTCACTGTCGCCCCGAAAGCCACCCCTCGAGGGACTGCCCCCCGCGTTACCACAGGATCAACGCAGTGGACGACGCGGACCTACTCCATGACAGTCGGCGGAATCAATCGGTCATACGTGGTTGAGCGGCCAGCTGTCACTCCGCCGAGCAGACTACCCGTTGTCGTGGAACTTGGGGGGTGTTGTACCACGGTCTCGGTCGAAGTCGCACGAGCAGACTTTCAGCAGGTAACCAACTCCGCCATAGTCGTATACCCCGAGTACATCGACGGCAACTGGAACGCGGGCGCTTGCTGCGGGACACCGGCGACAAACCATATCAACGACGTCGCTTTCGTCAACGCCGTGATCGTCGCCGTCCAATCCAGCCAGGCCGATGCGTCGACAGGGCCCGTGTACCTAGCGGGATACTCTAACGGTGGAAAACTCGCCGCAATGATGGCATGCCAGGAACCAGCGACGTTCGCTGGTGTAGCTGTCTATGGCGCAACTCGAACATCTGACTGCTCGAACCCGGGTGCAGAGTCCTTGCTGGAAATGGTCGGAAGCGCCGATCCGGGCACTGCCATTTCAGGGACGCCTATAGTGCAGAACAACTATACAGAGCCGACTGTCGAGCAAATGGTGGCCGAGTACCGTGCCGCCGACGGTTGCGGCCCTACAGCGTCGAGCAGTTCTACGGCAGGCGTCGCCACGGAGACCCTCTGGACGCAATGCGCAGGTGGCCACAGTGTGGGAGTCGTGGTGTATCAGGGAGACAATCACACCTGGCCCGAGGCCTCGGGGGCGACACCTTCCGCTCAGCACATTATGTGGAGCTTCTTCGCTTCGCTCGGAGCCTGAAGTCTCGTCGGTCGCAGAAGACAATCCATGGGTCGTCGGATCCGGCAAAGCGAGCTACTGCGTGGCGCTTGGCGAACGCGCCGATTGGTGCGCGTGGCGCGCGACATCTCTTGGCCCGACTAGCTGCCCAACGACTCCAGACGCCGCAGCCATGGCAGCACAGTAGAACCATAGGTGGCGGAAATCGTTAAGCGGCGCTTTAGACGAGGCCGCTGAGCGGAGGATCACGGCAAGGATTGCCACTCCGAACGCCCCCCCGACCTGTCGGGCAGTCTGATTCACTGCGCTTCCTACTGCGAAGCGCTCGATCGGCAGGCCCGAGACGGCTGCAGCTCCGATCACCGGGAAAGTAAGTCCGATGCCGACTCCTAGTGTCAATGCAATCGGCAGCCAGCGCGCCAGGTACATAGGGTGGCGGCCTACCAGAGTGGCGAGCATCGTCAAGCCTCCGGCGAAGAAGGTTGCTCCGGCGGCGATGACCGCTCGGAAACCAATTTTCGAGGCGAGTCGCCCCGCAGGCCCGGCGATCACCGAGACGACCAGCGGCGTGGGGGTGACGGCCAGACCAGCGGTGACGATCGAGTAACGCCATATCGAGGTGAGGAACAAGATGTTTCCGAGCAACATCGCGAAGAAGCCCATTGCATACAGGAGAGTCGCACCGTTGGCTGCGCTGAAGGCCCGGTCGCGAAATAGTGTCAGGTCCAGGACGGGATCTGCCACGCGGCGACACCGATTGATGAACGCGACGCCTAGAGCTGCCGACCCAGCGAACGAAGCCAGAATCGGAATGGTGAACCATCCCCACACCGACCCTTGCGATATTCCGAGCACGACCAACGTGAGCGCGACGGTGACCATCGCGGCGCCGACGAAGTCTGTTTTGACTTGTCCCGAGGCTCTGGCTGGTTCGTGAATGTTGCGTCGGCCCGCCAGCCATGCGACCGCTGCTACCGGTAGGTTGGCGTAGAAGACGAGCCGCCAGCTGTCGAGACTGACCAGCGCTCCACCGAGACTCGGACCTGCGGCCACCGCCAGCGCCCCGACACCGCTCCACAACGCAACGATTTGAGATCGCCGCTGCGGCGGGTATGCGGCGAGGAGAAGCCCGAGTGACGCTGGCAGCAGGGCGGCTGCGCCCGCGCCCTCTATGACCCTTCCCGCGACGAGGAAGGCAACGTCGGGTGCGATGCCACAGATAGCTGAGCCGACGGAGAACACCGTCAGCCCCGCAAGAAAGACGCGCTTGCGCCCAACGCTGTCTGCGATGCGTCCGGTTACCACGAGTAGGGCGCCGAAGACGATGGCATAGGCAGTAATCACCCAGGTGAGGGTGGAAGTGCGATCCGCAGGGAAGGAGCTTTCGATAGATGGAAACGCTATGTTGACTATGGAAAGATCCAGTGATGCCATGAAGACGCCAGCAGCCGTCACGGCGAATACGGCCCTTCTTGACCCCTCGGTGCGGACGGGTTTCGGTCCCGCGCCGATCCCGATGCACCTCACGTTTGAACCCTATCTCGTCGTCCATGCGACTGCTCTTGGAGTTTCCGGGAGGACGCTCGGGCTATAGTGGAGGAGTCGAGTCGTAAAGGTGAGACGAAATATCCGATCCGGGGACGTAGCTCAGTCGGCTAGAGCACCTGCTTTGCAAGCAGGGGGTCGTGGGTTCGAGTCCCATCGTCTCCACTTTTCCCAGTAGCCACAAGGGTTGTTCGCTTTTGCGAGGGTCC
>JAKBBS010000250.1 GCA_021808425.1 Actinomycetes bacterium | reverse complement strand
GCTGATTCCTCCGAGCGTTTCGGCTGACGTTCCGCACTTCTGGAGAGGCTTTCCCGTGATTTTGCGGTCGACTCACGGGCTCTCGTTGAGGCCGCCAAGGTCAGTGGCGACGGCCACCTTGTCGATGGTGGCGAACGGGTGAGCGGGGTTGTAGTTGTCGGCGGTCTGCCACGGGCTGGCCGGATCGGCGTCGGCCACGTGGTCGATCTCGTCGACGTACATGCACCGCCAGCGTTTCCGGGGGTCTTCGGGGAGGATCCCTGTGCTGGTCTGTCCGCCGCTTTGGTAGCCGAGGACCATCGGCCGGCCACGGTGCCAGCCCAGGGCGTGGGGGCAGATGAGCCGACACCGGCCGTGGTAGGAGACCTCGACTGGGCGGCGAGCTCGGAGGGCAGCTTGGAGTTGAGCCCACGGGGTCGTCACGACGGAGATGGTGATCATGGCTGGGCTGCCCGATAGGCGTTGTGGGGGACACCGAGGAGCTTGAGCACGGTCTGCTGGAGTTCGGTCAGCTCAGGTGGGAAGCTCTGGACGAGTTGACCGTCGCCGGCGATGAGATGGTGGCGGGCGACGCCGTTGAAGATGGAGAAGATGCGTGGCGCGCTCGGAGCCGAGCAGCCCCGACCTTCAGGGTAGAGGGGGATCTCGGCAAGCCTTCGCGCCGCCATCGCCCGGCGTATCTCGCGTTCGACGAGGGCCTGGACCACCATGGCGACGAAGTGGCACGTCATGAGCCCCTCGATGCGGGCGGGGTCGCGAAGGAATATCGGGGCGACTTCTTGTGGGCCTTTCAGCATGTGGTTGCGCCGCTCGAGGTTCGGTTGGTACTTGTAGGCGATGAGCACCTGGGCGGCGGTGAGGTCGCGCTCGGAGGTGATGAGCGGCCAACAGCCGTCCGAGCAGGCATCCGCGGCCACGATGTCCTCGCGCACGTCGAAGCGCAGGCGATGTCTGGTGGTCTCGATGCGTCGGTAGCGGGTGTTGGCCCCGGGACGGCCGCGGGTCTCCTGGCGGTGGCGGACCTCGATGGTTTCTTCCACGCTGAAGCTGACCCAGCGGGCCGCCCCTGCCCCGGCCACGGCGTCGGCGGCCGCTGCCTCGATCACGGCGACGGCCTTCATCCGGGTCTTGGGCGAGGCCAGGCGCTGGTTGAGGGCGTCGAGGGCGTCGATGCCCGCCGCGATGCGTGCCCGGCGTGACTCGGTGTCGCGCTCGGCCTTGGCGGTGGAACGCACCCAGATGACCCGGTAGCCCTCGGCGCTCGGCCAGGGCGCCTCGGTGGTCTCATAGACGTCGTCGGGCTCTTCGAGACGTCGGGGACGCCGGACCGCCTCGGTCCAGGTCGGCTCGTGATCGACGATCCATCGGCGGAAGGCGGCGTCCTCCTTGCGCGTGGCCGGCAGGACCGACACGAAGCGGCCCTTGTTCTTCACGATGTGGGACATGTTGTCCCTGGTGGCGAGCTTGCAGTCGGCCACGTACAAGAAGTCGGTGCGGCCGAAGAGGGCGACCAGGCCGTCCCAGGTGGCGACGTGGGTGGTCGAGTCCTCGGTGTTGCCATCCGCGCTCCGCGCCGCAACAGGAACGGCCCCGTCGGCACAGACCGTAAGGATGAAGACCAATTGCTTGAGATCGGGGCGGAAGTCCTTCGAATGGCCTCGGGCCAGGGCGACGGTGGGCTTGGAGCCGCGGGTCTGGCCAGCGGCGTCCCGGTAGGCACCCTGAAGGCTGACCGACGTCGAGTCGTTGTGCAGCTGGGAGCAGTCGAGAGAGAACTCGCTGACCATGTCGAGCACCAGGCGGTTGAGCAGACTGGCTCGGTCGGCGTCGAACAACGAAACGAGCGCCCGACCAACCCGGTCGTCGTTCAAGAGGTGAACCTGGCCGGGCCCAAGCCCGAGCAGGGCAGGATCGAACGGCGCCGCCCACTCGCCCAGCGCGTAGACGGGCTGGTGGCAAAGTGCGAGGTTGCGCACCAGTACACCGAGGGCCGTGGCTGGGCCCAACTGCACCCGGCCGTCGGTGGTGGGGACGAAGGACTCGAGCAGGTGATCCACTCCCAGTCGGCCGAGGAAGTGGTCCACGATCGGCAAGGCCCCCAGCGCTTCGGCCTGCAACCGGAAGGGGCCCCCCGACCGGGGCGTGCTTGCTGCCATGTCCTACACTGTATAAAGTGATGGACATGCCGTGGCGGACCCCTGCACGTCCATCGAGATGAGCGCACGCGACGAGCAACGCGTGGCGATCGCCCGCCGACGTCTGATCGACCTGCTGGCCGAACCCGGCGGCGCTCTGCCCGGCGGCATCGTCGAGCGCATGATGAAATGCGGCAAGTCAGGCTGTCGCTGCAAGGCGGACCCGCCCCAACTACACGGTCCCTACCTCCAGTGGGGCTACAGCAAGGGACGCCGGCGGTTCACCCGGTGGCTCACCCCCGAACAGGCCGAACGCTACCGACCGGAGATCGAACGGGGACGGCGCATCACGGAACTGCTGGTCCAACTAGACGAGGTCGAGATCCGCCGGGTCGAGCGAGCCGAGGGCTGGGGGACGTAAAAGCCCCCCTCAACATGCGGAAAGTCAGCTGGAGGGGACCGAGGTCGAGGGCTTTCGCTTCGGGGTCATCACAGACTTCCTGGCGTCGCCCGACACTGCGGGAGATGCTTTCGTGGTAGCTCCAGACGACTCCCGCTGCGGGCTGGTATGGGAATCCGAAGTGCCCGACGCGTACTTCAAGGAGATCATCCCTCCCGACGAGGGGCGCTGGGGCGTCTGGGCCGTCGGACTCCCGCTGCCCTTGGCGACTGTGGAGGACTCCCGACGCTACCTGGAAGCTCTCCTGCCGGAACTGCGTCCGCGGTGGGAATCATGGTCGAGCACGAGCACGACCTGACGCATATCGTTCCATCCCGAGCGGCTTGAACCGCTGGTGCCGTCCGGCTCGGGAGCGCCGAGTCGATCGGTGTCCGACGGGCGGGTCGCGCACCTCCGCGGTGACATGCCAGCGAGGCAGACTTGGCTGATGATGGAGCCAATCCCGGACGTGAACGAACTCCTGTGGCTGTTCGAGTCCGAGCCGATGGACGATGAGGGCGGTCCGTGGGCCGAGTACTTCCCGTACGCTTCGGTCCGTTTCGAGACGGCACGGGGCGATCACGAAGTCGTGTTCTCGTTCAATCCGGGCTACGAGGACGGGCGTCTTACGGTCCGCCACCTTGGCCACTCTCTGGTGGATCTCAGCTTGGCTGGTATCCGGGAAGTTCAAGTAGATCGGCTCCACGAAGAGGCCCTGGTCCTGTTGTTCCGTCCAGAAGAAGTCCGCGACCTTCGCCTGACGCTCAAACCCGTCGTCAGCCTCGCATGGGGCACCGCCCCTCGTTGACGGGGGGCCGAGTGAACGCGCAAGCCCCTGTCTTGGCAGGACACCCGGAACATGAGCGCATCCGGTTACGCCCGAGTCTGCCCATGAGCGCGCGATTCGGCGATCGACTTTCCTGGCCGGTCGCCGGCCTCCGCCAGGAGCCCCACGGAGAATACCCACATGCAGCCTCAATGCCGAGGGTATGCTGGCATACATGAAGCGGACCACGGTCAAGCTCCCCGACGATCTCGATGCTCGCCTCCGTCACGAGGCCGAGCGACGAGGTTCAACCGTGTCCGAACTCACCAGAGAAGCGATCGAGGCTCACCTCGGTGGTCGACCGGGTCGACGGAAATTGATCGCCGCCGCCGCTGGTAGGAGCGGCTCATCTGACGTCTCAATCCGCATCGAAGAGATCCTCCGCGACGAGGTCTCCCGATAGCCCTCCTTGTCGACGCCGGCCCTCTTTACGCGTACGTCGACGCAGACGACGACCACCACACCGAGTGCCTCGAGCTGCTCGAATCCCATCCTGGCCCGCTCCTCGTACCCATCCTGGTAGTCACCGAAGTGGTCTACCTGCTCGGAACCAGACTCGGCCACGACGCCGAAGTCCGGTTCCTGGGTGACTTCGCCGCCGGCAATCTGATCCCCGAGCATGTCACAGCAGAAGACTGGCTACGCATCGCCGAACTCGTCCAGGTCTATAAGGATCTCCCATTGGGATCCGTTGACAGCTCCGTCATTGCCGCCGCCGAACGGAGGTCTATCAGTGACGTGGCCACCCTCGATCGACGCCACTTCACCGTGGTGCGACCCAACCACGTCACTGCCCTGAACCTCCTGCCCTAGAAGCCCTAGATCCAGCGACTGCGGCGGAACGCGGCATCGTGCGCTCGTCGGCGGGGAGCCGCCGTCCAGGGCAACAGGGTTGCCCAGCCTTCCTCGGCGGCTGGCGTCAGCTGGCAGGGCTCGACCGTCACGACGGGCTCGGCCTGGACTTGAGCCGCCGGACAGCTGATGCGAGCAGCTCGGCCGCGAGGTGTCGCTGGCGGGCGTCGGCAAAGCCGAGCACGTCCACCAGGGCGACGGCAGGTGAGACCTCGCCAGGGCCGGCCCGTAGGTCGTCGGCGACCTCATCGCGGATGACCATGAACAGCAGCTGCCCGTCGAGGTCCGGGCGGCCCCGGTAGTCCCTCGTTCAGGTAGAAGACCCGATCCGCACCGACGCCGGCGCGGGACGGATCCCTCCGTCGTGCGCGATCCGTGCGCGATCTGTCGCGGAACAGGGGTAAGAGGCGGTCTGGGCCGGTATGACAAAACCCCTGGTCAACGGCATATTCTGGGTCTCGTCCGTGGTCAGAAAACGGCCCCGGGACCGCATGGCATGCAAGAGGTTCGTGGGTTCGATTCCCATCGCCTCCACCCTTTGACCAGCACTTATGCGGTTGGTCGGACATCGATGACGAGTTTGGGGTGCCTAACGGGGTGCCTAACTCGA
>JAKBBS010000034.1 GCA_021808425.1 Actinomycetes bacterium | reverse complement strand
TCACCCACGCTCCAAGCGACTGCAGCACCGGAAGATTTGTTTCGACTTCGCCCGTCGCTGCAACGACGATCGCGTCACCGTCAGCAGCGGTGTGAACCGGGTCGAGCGCCCGCGCCAATCCGTCGTGACCCGACTGCGCAACCTTGTGGCAGTAGAGCTTGTCGATCCGCGCGTTCGTTACGATTACCCCGATCGTCGTCGCCTCGACACCCGTCGAAGCTTGAGCAGGGTCCCATATGCGGGGCCGACCGTGGTCACCAGCGTCGGGCGCCACGCCGCCCAATGGATCCCCGAGCGCATTGACTACCATCATGGCTGCAACCACCAAGTCGCCCCTTCGGGCAACGGCAGAGCCGATACCTGCGGGCCGCGCAAAGGACGCACCTCGCCACTTGCCTACCGTGGCTCCTGTGCCTGCCCCGACCTGACCACGAGCGACAGCGGCCGGACCGGTGGTCGCCGCCTCCGCCGCCTTCAAACCTTCTGCTCGCCCTGGCCGCACCCGTGGGTCACCCACGCCGAGGTCGTAGATGACCATCCCCACCACTATTGGCACCGGGCCTGCCAACGTTGGCCAGCCGCGCCCGCGACGTTCGCACCATTCGACGACACCGTCGCAGGCCGCAAGACCGAACGCCGAACCCCCACACATCACGATCGCGTCGATCTGATCCACGGAGCGTCCCGGCTCCAAAAGGGCCCACTCCCGCGTCCCCGGTGCACCGCCACGAACCTCGCCCGACGCCACAGTAGCCGGCGGCAGCACGACGACCGTGCAGCCCGTCAACGCCTCATGGTCGCTCCAATGGCCGACGGACACTCCTCTTACCTCAGTGATCACGAGACGCCCGGCCCGCCGCTAGCTGAATGTTCTGCATTTGCATCCGAGGTCGGCAGATAGATCCTCGGAAGTCTACCGCTCAAAGCGCAGACGACCTCATACGATATCGTTCCGACGCGGTTCGCCCACTCCTCTGCACCCACGTACTCTTCGCCTTGGGCGCCGATTAGGACGACCTCGTCACCTCGGCTTACCGTGGCATCAGGACCGCAATCGACCAGGATCTGGTCCATAGTCACGGTACCTGCGACGCGACAACGCCTTCCCCCGACGAGAACTTCTCCTCCCGACGCCGCCAGGTTACGCGGCACTCCATCTGCGTATCCGATTGGGACAGTGGCTATGACCGAATCGCGCTCCAGGCGGTAATGCAAGCCGTAAGACAGCGACTCTCCGGCCGGCACAGTCTTCACGAAAGAAACCCTCGCCAGAAGCGACAGCGACGGCAACAGATCTAGCAGCGCTGAGTAGCTGGAGGTAGGGTTCAGACCGTAGAGTGCGATCCCACAGCGGACCATCGTGTAGTGCGAACGAGGGTGCCACAGCGTTGCCGCCGAGTTTGCGGCATGGACAATCCCGGGGCGAAGGCCACGCGCGTGCAGATTTCCGACGGCCTCGTCGAAGCGGCCCAGCTGCAGGTCCGTGTAGGGATCCGACACCCGGTCGGCGACCGCGAGATGCGTGAACAGGCCGTGCAGGGCAAGGTGCGGGTCTGCCACGACGGCCGAGGCGAGGTCGGCCACCTCGCCTTCCGCCGCTCCGACGCGGTGCATCCCCGTGTCAACCTTGACGTGCACGCCTAACTGGCCGCCTCTACCGTTCCTCGCCGCCGCAAGGCTCGCAGCCCGTAGCCCCAGGGAGCTGTAGATGGTAGGGGTCAGGCCGTACTCGACGACTGCGTTCATCGCCTCTTCGGGGGGTTCGGACAGCAGGAGGACCGGGGCTTCGATGCCGTCGTCTCGAAGCCTTATCCCCTCCTCGACCAAGGCAACGGCGAGCCACGAAGCCCCGCCGGCCAGAGCCGCTCTCGCCACCCCCGTGGCCCCGTGTCCATAACCGTCGGCCTTCACTACAGCGCAGAGAAGCGCCGGGTTCGCGAGCGAGCAGAGTAGCGACGCGTTGTGGCTGACAGCGTCAAGGTCCACCTGCACCCAGGCGGGGCGAAGATCGCGGCGACGACACGGGTCCACGACCTTCACCGTGACTCAGGTAAATGCGACCTCAGTTGAGGCAAGTACTCAGACAATTGTTCAGACACGAGCCTCGGAAGGTCCGACGCCACAAGACCCTCCACCGGACCGGACCGGGCGGCAAGCCCGTGCACGTGTGCTGCGAGCGACGCCGCTGTCCAAGCGTCGGTTCCTCGCGCCAAGAACGCCCCGATGATTCCCGACAGGACGTCGCCACTCCCGGCGGTCGCAAGGCTCGCAGTTCCGGCGTTGCACATCGCGACACGACCATCCGGGGCTGCCACGACGGTCGTCGACCCTTTCAGAAGCACGATCGACCCGGACCTGCGGGCGGCGTCGCGAGCCTCGCCGACCCTGTCCTCTCCGGGGGGATGGCCGGTGAGGCGGGTGTACTCCCCGTCGTGGGGGGTGAGGATCATCGCCGCCTTACGAGCACGCGCGACGACGAGCACCCCTTCGAGGCTGCCGAGCGCCCGGATGGCGTCGGCGTCGACCACCGCCGGGACCGCCGTCGCCGACAGGAACTCGCCGACGAGACTACGCGGTCCCTCGTTTCGGCGTTTGCCTGTAGCGGACTCCCCGAGGCCCGGGCCGACGACGATCGACTTCGCCCGTGAGGCAGCGTCACCTGCTTGGCGTCGCCAGTCGTCGCCGTCGAGGGTGACCCACACCTGCTCGCCGGGTGCGCCAAGCGCCCCGAGGGTCGCGCCCGGTACTCCGACAAGCGCATACCCAGCCCCTGCCCGCATCGCCGCCTGCGCGCACATGAGTGGTGCCCCCATCATCGCCGGAGAGCCGCCGACGATGGCGACTGCACTGTTCCACTTGTGTGCGTTTCGCGCCCGGGCCGGAATCTGCGCAAGGTCCGAGTCCTCGATGAGCCAGGTGTTTGCCGACTGCGCTGCGAGGGCATCGAGACCGATGCCCTCAAGGCGCACCACGCCGGAGCGTACCGGTCCGTCGCCGAGCAGCAAGCCAGGTTTGTAGGCGGCGAAGGTGACCGTGCGCGTAGCCGTCATCGATTCACCGACGCCGGTAAGCCCCGACAGTCCCGAAGGAATGTCGACTGCTAGAACAGGAGCAGAACCCGGGTCGGCCGGAAGGTACGGGCGGTTCAGCCCGGTCCCGAACGCGGCATCGACGACCAGATGTGACCTTGGCAGTGCGTCGCCTGGCGATACGACGGCTACCCTCGCTCCAAAGCGCCGCAAGTGAACCGCCGCGACACGCCCGTCGGCGCCGTTGTTTCCCCCTCCGGCTACTACCACGACCCGGCGTCCGTAGCAGCCGGCGAGCATCCTCCGCGCCGCCAAGGCGACAGTAAAACCGGCGCGACCAACGAGCACGTCCGCAGGCTCAGGCGCGCCAGCGTCAACTGCGCTCATCTCCTCGGGGGTAAGGACGGGCTTCAAGCGCAGGCCACCACCGTTGCCGCTGCGACGATTTCGGTGTGCGTCAACGACACGAGCCAACTTGCCACGCCGGCCTCTACGGCGAGCTCGGCTGCGCGCCCGCGAACGATGAGCGAGGGCGCCCCGCCGGGGTTGCGCCAGACTGCGACATCAGTCCAGTCGAAGGATCCGAGCCCGACACCTAATGCTTTCATCGTCGCTTCCTTGGCTGCGAAGCGGGCAGCGAGAGATGGCACCGGGTTAGCGAGGGTGTCGGTGTACGCGAGCTCCTCCGGCGCGAACAGACGGCGCCGGGCGCTGCCGCGACGCTCGAGTAAGGCGCCGAAGCGCTCGATGTCGACCATGTCGATCCCGACCCCGATCGGAGCAAACCCGCTCAGCGGTGCACGGTGCGCTATCTGATCGGCGCCCGGCGGGTTCACGTCGACCTGGAGGGCTGCGGGGCGGACCTCCACCTGCGTGCGAGCTGGTAGACCGGTTCGCTCAGGAGATCGACCAGCGGCTCGTCACCGAGCCGCGAAATTTCGAACTGCTCCTCGGTTTCTGTCACGGCGTCCCGGAGGGCGTCAAGGCGAGTCCTGTAGCCCGCAAGCACTTCCGCAGCAACCTCGTAGGGCAGGTGTTCGGCGAAACGCACGTGAAGGAGTGTCATGCCGCACACCTGGCCGCCTTTGGCTTCCGGTACGAGCACGACCGTTCGAGAATCGCGAGCGCCCCGAACGACGGTCACTTCGCGCTCTTCAGCTGCACGGTGCTTGCTCCCGAGCAAACGGGGATTGCGCGAAGTGCGAGAAGGGGCAATCTCGGTGGCAATACCTCCCATGTCGATCACTGCGGCCGTCGCGTTCTTGCCATCCGATCCCCAGTCGATGCGGTAGCGCGTGTAGCCGAGGACTTCGTCGACTGCAGGGTCGAGCTTGGCGAGGGTGCGCAAAGCCCGGTAGCCGAGCGAGTCCGGACTTGCCCCGGCCGACAGGGCCGCTTCGACAAGCGCGACGCCGTACACGGCAGGTTCGCTTCGCGAAATACCGACCGTGACCGTCTTGGCCTGATGCTTGATAGCGTCCACGGGTCTCGTCAGTTCGTCGATCGCGGCGCTGAGAGCCTCTATCAGGTCGTCGACGATAGCGCTCGGCGTGCCGATCTTTCCCGATTCGGCTTCGTAGCCTTCGATGGGCGCTTGCCCGGTGGCATAGCGGAGCAGTCCGTCGAGGCGGACCGCGATCGAAGCTCGCAGGTTACCGTCTAGGCGCCCAGACTGCAGCGCCGCCACGAACGGGATCGCCGCTGTTTGGATCGCGTCCACCTGGCCTCGGGACAACGGCAGCGTATCCGGCAGTCCTCCGTGACTGGCATATCCTTCGGCGACGGCGCGAACCGCCCGGAGGACCTTCGCTTGGGCATCGATGGCGAGTGCCGCCTCGTAGCCGAACAGATGCCCGACCATCGCAGACAGCACGAACCCGACCGCCGGGTGCACCGAAGGCACTGCCACTACGTACGCCCCGATCGCTTCGAAGCGTTCCTGTTCGCCCTCGGCGGTTATTACGATAGGCAGGGCCTTGTGGGCTTTGTAGATGGCAACTTCCTTGGCGACGTCGTCTGCGGTTGGGCCCCGCAAACCCGACGCGCACACGATGATCATCGGCTCGCATGACAAGTCGATGTGCTTCTTGTCCTCGGTATAGTCGGAGGAGATCGACCGGTAACACAGCTCCGACAGCTTGATTCGAATCTCCGCCGCTGCGACACGGTCTGGTCCGCTGCCAACGACAGCCCAGTAGCGGCGCGGCGGCGCCGCTTCGGATGCGATCGCAGATATAGCGTCCCGCTTTGCGAGAACCTCCTCCATCATCGTCGGAAGATCGGACAGTGCGGACAGGATCGCCACCAGTTCGTCGGAGCTCACCGACGCTCTGGCGCTGCGCGCTCCCGCGAGGCTCGCAGCAATGAGCCAACCAGCGGCAACTTGTGCGTAGAAGGCTTTCGTTGAAGCGACGCTCATCTCGACGTCACGTCCGTCGGAGGTGTAGAACACCCCATGCGCTTTCGTTGCCAGATCACTGTTGCGCCGGTTGACGACTGCCAGGACGTGTGCCCCGCGATGGCGAACGAGGTCCACTGTTCGATTTGTGTCTGTCGTAGTGCCAGATTGACTAATGGCAATGACAAGAGTGTCCGACATGTCATCTCTAAGGGCAAACCCTGACAGTTCAGCTGCTGGAAGCGCCTCGACGCTCAGCCCGGCGATGCAATGGCGCAACGCCGCTGCCACAGCCTGACCAGCCACAGCCGCCGTACCCTGGCCAATGACGACGACCCGGGTGATCTCACCGCTCGTAAACGCTTCGAGCATCGAAGGCGGCAGCGTCTCGTGTCCAAGCTCGACGGTGGGCGCGCCATTCGCGTCGACACGAAGCTTGCCGCGCAGAGTCTTTCGAAACGATTCCGGCGATTCGGTCAGCTCTTTGAGCAGGAAGTGATCGTAGCCGCGCCGGTCCACGTCCCGGGTTGTTATCCCAGCGTGCGAAACAGCCGAATCGTCAAGGCCGCTCGGGGAACCGCTGTAGAGGGATCGCCTTATCCCGCGAAGCGTCCCAGCCCCCGAGCGCTCTAACGTCAGGATCTCGCCGCCGGTCTTGTCGCCGTCCATCCGGATGAACGTATCGGTCTCCTCGACCAGGCCGTAGGGCTCGCTAGCGACAATGAACGCTCCATCGGCGAGACCGACATAGAGCGACTGTCCAGAGCCGGCGAGAGCTAGATGGAGTTCGTCGGGACGACCCGCCGCGTTTGCCGCGACGGCAAGCGACCCGTTGAGGCGGGTAACGGTCGCTGCGAACGCGTCCTCAACCGACGAAGCGGCCTGCATACTACGGGACATGAGGACGGGTATGACCTTGGCATCTGTCGTGACCTCACGTGGGAGGGCCATCTCCTCTGTCCAGGTGAGGTCGAGGTAATTGTCCACGTCGCCGTTCACCGCGACGGCGACATAGGGCATCGCCGAGGTACCAACCTCCTCGGAGTTCACTGGGTGCGCGTTTGCTTCCGAAATAATCCCGACGCTGGCCCAGCGAGTGTGGGCCACTACCGTCACTCTTGAGTCCGGGTCCTCCAGCGCCCTCGACAGCAGTTCGTCAGAGGCGATACGTTCGCTCAGCCGGCGTACGTTGTCGCCGAGCTCGCCGATCTCGGCTGCGGCCTTGTAGACAAAGCATGCGACGTCGTCGGCATCGCCGACTAGCCGTATCGAGCCCGAGACGAACGACAGGTCGCTCGATCGGGCGCCAAGAAGCTCCCGACATCGGCGGATGCCCCCGAGAGACGGACCAGCGACCATCACGTGGATTCCGGCCGAGTCCCTCCCGCGCACCTCCAGGCGGTCGATGGATGCGAGCGCAACGCCGATCGCCCACCAGCCGTCGAAGTTTGCAACCACATCAGGGCTTCGGCCACCGAGGAGGGAGGCGACTCTCGCTGCCATACCGATACGGTCCCTCGAAATCGCCCACGCTATATCGCGGGCTCCTGCGAGCAGCGCCTCTAGATCCTCCCTGGCTTTGGCGTCTACGCCCACCAGGAGTGGGCTCAGGCCCGCGTTGAGCGACTCGAAGCCGTAGTCGAGCCTCTCGGCTAGCGCTGCCAAGCGGATCGCCGCGCTGTGGTCGCTCACCAGGGATTTCAGGCCGGCAGGCCCGCGAAGCTCGGCGTCGACCGCCGCCATCTCTGACAGCCCGCCAGCGACGCTCTCGCCCGTCGAGCGCAGAGCTCGAGCATCGGCGAGGGACTCAGAGTCGCGCACCAGACCTTCGAGTGCTCCTAGGGCCACGACCAGGCGCCCTTCGAGCGCTGCCAGGTCAGGAGCCGGACGCTTCGAATGCTGAGCGAGTACCGCGACTATGCCGCACATGCGGCTAAATCTACCTGGGTATCAGAACGATCCGTTTCCTCGCCCGCCATGCAAATTTGCCCACTAAGAATTTTTGCGCACCACGCAGCTTCTATCGGTACCATGGGGTGACCATGAGCGGACCTGCAAGATGACAGTCGCAGTTGAGCCCGCCGAGGCGCTGGGGTCCAGCGTCGCAGACCGGCCGGATTCCGACGAAGCGCTATCACATCGCGCCAAAAAGAAGCTTGCTACTCGAAACGCGATACACGAGGCCGCCTTCGATCTGGCGATGACAGTTGGCTTGGCGCACACGACAGTCGAGCGGATCTCAGAACGGGCGGGGATAGCGCCGCGGACCTTCTGGGGATACTTTTCCTCCAAGGAAGACGCAGTTATCAACCGCGACCCCGAAGGCCCGTCGAAGCTTGCCGCAGCATTTCTTCTCCGGCCGGGCGACGAGGAACCGCTCACGTCGCTTCAGGTGATCCTCGACGAGTACCTGGCAGCGAAGATGGCCGACTCGGAGAAGTTCCTTCTTCGCCAGAGGCTCTTCCGGGAGGACCCTGCGCTCCTCGGCGCGGTAGCGGCAGCTCGCGACGAGATGGAACGCTGCCTCGTCTTCGCGGTAGCCAAGCGACTTGGAGTCGACCCAGCGGTGGATCTCCGCCCCGGGGTGTTCGTGGCTTCCGCGTGGGGCGCGTGTCGGGTCGCCCAGCAGCGCTGGGTCGACTCGTCCGGACAGGAGGACCTGCGAACCCTCACCGCCGACGCCTTTCGCACCCTCGCCGACGGCGTGGTTCATCTGACGCGAAAGTCGAACATTGGCACAACCGAGAAAGCGCACAAAAAGAACATGACGAACATCAACGAGGCCGACAGGAGGCAATCGTGAGCAGGGTGGAGAGCCACGCCGATTCGACGACCGTCGCAAATCAAGACCGCGGCGCAAGCAGTTCCGTGCCCGTTGCGCAGGCAGGAACGGGACCTGGCAGTTACAGCCACCGCCAGATCCTTCTCATCATGTCCGGCCTCGCAATGGGGCTTCTTCTGGCGTCGCTAGACCAGACAATCGTATCGACAGCGCTTACAGTGATCAGCGAGCACTTCCACCGGGTGGACCTCTACAGCTGGGTTGTTACGGCATACCTGTTGACCTCAACGGCGAGCACCCCGCTGTACGGAAAGATCAGCGACCAATTCGGCCGGAAGCGCATCTTCCAAATGTCGATCGTGATCTTCTTGATAGGAAGCGCCCTTTCGGGCCTCTCGCAATCGATGTACGAGCTGATCGCGTTTCGCGCCTTGCAGGGCCTCGGGGCAGGCGGACTCATGACGCTGGCATTCGCGATAATCGGCGATGTCATCCCGCCGAGGGAGAGGGGCCGCTACCAGGGCTATTTCGGAGCGGTGTTCGGCGTATCGAGCGTGGCCGGCCCCCTGCTAGGAGGTTTCCTGGTCGATCAGGCGTCGTGGCGGTGGGTTTTCTATGTCAACCTGCCGATTGGAATCGTCGGTCTGGTCGTGATTAACCGGGTACTCAAGCTCGACCACAAGCCGCGCTCGTCCAAGGTCGACGTCGCCGGGTCCTTGCTCATCGTCTCGGGGATTTCGCTCCTTCTCGTCGGTGTTCAAATCGCCGGAAATGCCGCAGCGATCACCGCGACTGCCTGGGCCTACGCGTTGCCGGGCGTGGCCCTCATCGCGGCGTTCGTGTGGTGGGAGCGCAGAGCTGCGGAACCGATCATCCCACTTCGGTTGTTCCGCAACTCCGTGTTCGCAGTGTCGAACACTCTCGCTTTCATCACCGGGACGGTCATGTTCGGAGCGCTGATCTTCCTGCCTCTCTACCTGCAGTCGGTTCGCGGTGTCAGCCCGACGATCTCGGGCCTCCGCCTTCTTCCACTGCTCGCCGGGATGCTCCTGACGTCGATCAGCTCCGGCCGCTTGGTCAGCAAGTGGGGCCGCTACAAGCATTTCGTGATAGCAGGGACGCTTCTACTTACCGTCGGGGTTGCAACGATGACTCAGATCACCTCGACGACGTCGGCGTGGCCACTCGCTGGGATGCTCTTCATTATCGGCCTCGGTCTCGGCCTTTTCATGCAGATACTCGTCGTCGCCGTTCAAAACGCCGTCCCGGCCGCCGACATGGGCGTGGGTACGGCTTCGGTGACCTTTTTCAGGACCCTTGGAGGCGCTGTCGGATCAGCAGTTCTTGGTGCCGTGCTCATCCTCAAAGAGAAGTCCAGTCTCCCTCGATACCAGCGCATATACGGAGCGAACTCGCCAGCAGCAGTGCACCACGCGTTCGCCTTCGGCATGGACCAGGCGTTCCTGTACGCGCTTCCCGTTGCGGCCGCCGCGTTTGTGCTGTCGTTCATGCTGCGTGAGGTCAAACTCCGCTCCGGCGCGGATATGGGCGGCGCGACGCCGAACGTGGAAGCAATCGGCTAGGCGACGCGCGACCGGACGACGCCGGGCCCACGCCGGGCCTCGGTCGTCTGCCGGCTGGCTGTTAACGATCGCTCAGAATCCGGGCGACCGCCCCGGCCAGACGGTCGGCAGCTGCCGACGCCTCCGCCTCGTCGGCAGCCTCGACCATCACCCTTACCAGTTGTTCTGTTCCGCTGGCTCGAAGGAGAACCCTCCCCGAATCACCGAGGTCCTCTTCGACCAAGGCAACCTCGCTCCAGATGACTGCTGCGCCTTCGAGCTCGTCCCGGCGTACCACCGGCACGTTCAGCGTCACCTGCGGATAGCTGCGCATACAACTTTCGCCGAGCTCGGCAAGGGTACGCCCGGAGCGCACAACCAGGTCTACCAGGAGCAGGCCAGTGAGGACCCCGTCGCCGGTTGTGGCGAGATCCGGGAAGATGATGTGGCCGGACTGCTCGCCTCCTAGCGACCAACCCCGGCTTTCGAGAGCTTCGAGAATATTCCGGTCCCCCACCTGGGTCGTCACGACGTCGATGCCCGCGTACGCCATGGCCTTGTGCAATCCGAGATTGCTCATCACCGTGACAGCGATCCCGCCCCCCCGGAGTTGTCCCCGCTCCTTCAGGTCCGTCGCGAACAGGGCGAGTAACCGGTCCCCATCCACGACCCGGCCGTCGTCGTCTACTGCGACGACGCGGTCGGCATCCCCGTCGAATGCCAACCCGAGGTCTGCCCCGGCTCGAGTGACTGAGCTCGCCAACGCGCTGGGATCGGACGACCCGCAAGCAGAGTTGATGTTGGTGCCGTCCGGAAGCGCTCCGACGACGTCGACAACTTTGGCCCCGGCGCGCTCGAAGGCCTCTCTCGCGGTAGCTACCGCGGCGCCGTTAGCGGTGTCGAGGACAACCTTGATTCCCGACATGCTCCGCCCTTGGAGAGCGTCGGTCAACTTGTCCTGGTAGCGGGCGAGTGCATCGGGGCCGGCTACGACCCGACCCAACCTGTCACCGGAGCGGTAAGTTGCGCCGCCCGACTCCATGTCGGCCTCGATCGCAGCCTCCTGGTCGTCTCGGAGCTTCGTGCCGCCGGCAGCGAACAGCTTGATCCCGTTGTCCGGGTACGGGTTGTGCGACGCCGAGACCACGGCCCCGGGGCATCCGGCGGCCGCCGCCATGCTGGCGACTACAGGTGTCGGCACGACGCCGAGATCGACGACGTCGATTCCCTCAGCCGCTGCTCCTGACGCGAACGCCGCCGCGAGCATCGTGCCGGACCAACGTGTGTCTCGTCCGAGATAGATACGGTCGGCGGGTGCGCCCAAGATGCGGGCGGCGCTCCGTCCGAGTCTCTGGGCTAGCTCCGGGGTTATCAGGTCGCCGGCACGGCCGCGCAGGCCGTCGGTTCCGAAGCGCGCTTTCACACTGGAGCGCTGCCGCTCTCGATCAGCGCTTGGAGTACTGGGGCGCCTTGCGGGCCTTCTTCAGCCCGTACTTCTTGGACTCTTTCTCCCTCGCGTCGCGGGTAAGAAAGCCGGCTTTCTTCAAGACGGACCGCAGGTCAGGGTCGAGCTCGACGAGCGCCCGCGCTATCGCAAGGCGCATTGCCCCTGCCTGGCCCGACACGCCGCCGCCGACGAGGGTGGTGTCGACGTCGTAGGACTCGGCTTTCTCTACGAGGCGGAGGGGCTCTGTGATGATCATGCGGTGAGTAGCCGAGGGGAAGTAATCCACGACAGGTCGCTTGTTGATGGTCACAGACCCTTGGCCGGGGCGAAGGCGCACACGCGCGACCGCCTGCTTGCGGCGACCGGTTGACTGGACGAGCGGCTTGGTCAAGTGGGGCTCATGCTCCTCGGGAAGTGCGCGTTGCGCGGGGGTCGATCGACAGGGCTTTCGGCTGCTGAGCACCGTGAGGGTGCGTCGGGCCGGCGTACACCTTGAGCTTGCGGAGCATCGAGCGGCCGAGCGGCCCCTTCGGGAGCATTCCCTTGACAGCCCGCCGCAGCGCCTCGTCCGGTCGGGTCGCCAGCAGCTCTGTGTAGTTCCGCGACGTGAGGCCGCCCGGGTAACCCGAGTGACGGTAGTACAGCTTCTTGTCGGCCTTGCCCGAGGACATGGCGACCTTGGACGCGTTTACGACGATCACGTGATCGCCGGTGTCGACGTGAGGGGCGAAGATGGGCTTATGCTTGCCCCGCAGGATCGAAGCCACCTCGCTGGCGACACGCCCGAGAACAGCCCCATCCGCGTCAACTTCGAACCATTCCCGCTCGATGTCGGCAGGTTTCGGGGTGAATGTGCGCACGGTGACCTCTGAGTAGACGTTGTTGAGCCGGCAAGGCGCAGCCCGAACAGAACAGAAGTAGGAGTATAGCGCCACCAGAGGCGGCAGCGCCAAGCGGTCCTAGGTTGGTGATATCCGCGCAAGTTCTCTAATGTGTTGCTCAGCTATGCATCAACTGACCGGACTCCTGGCGACAAACTTCGGTTCCCCGTCGGGGGTGACAACCCAGGACCACTATGTCCGGGAGCTCTGGCGGATGAGCAGTTACTTTGCCTTCCCGATCGGGCTGCTCGTGCTCGGTCTCATCGTCTATGCGACCTTCCGCTACCGTCGACGCCCAGGGAGCGACCGCAAGCCGGCACAGTTCCAGTACCACATACCCCTCGAAGCCACCTACACGATCATCCCGCTCGTGGTGGTGGCGATCATCTTCGGGTTCATGTACAGCGCGGAGAACCACGTCAACAAGATCGCGGCGAAACCCGCCGTGGCGATCACGGTCGACGGTTTCCAGTGGGGATGGCGCTTCGTCTACCCGAACGGGCACGTCCAGATCGGCACCGCCGACTACAACAACATCAACAACAACAACGACCTGCCCGTGCTCGTGATGCCCTCCAACGAGACGGTGCAGCTCCAGGTTGTCTCTCTGGACGTGGTCCACACCTTCTACGTGAAGGAGTTCCTCTTCAACAGGGACCTCATACCGGGCATCAACAACGTCTTCGACATCAACGTGACCAAGCCAGGCCTGTATCCGGGTCAGTGCAACAACATCTGCGGCGAGTACCACGCCTACATGCGTTTCCTGGTCGACGTGATGTCACCCACGCAGTACAACACTTGGTATGCGAACCAGCCTGCGTGCTCGGTCACGACCGCCGGCGTGTCCGGCATCCAGAAGGGCAGCTGCTCGGCGCTGAACGCCGGTTCGAACTTCAGCGGTTCCACACAGGGATAAGGATCAACTCAGTCATATGACCCTCCTCGAACAACGACCGTCACCCTCCTTCGAGACCCACGAGTCGAGTCTCATGGAGATAGTGCCGGGTCCCCGCCCGCACGGCATCGTCAAGTTCGTCACGAGCACCGACCACAAGCAGATCGGCCTCAACTACCTGGTCACGGCGCTGGTCGGCTTCACGGTGGCCGGGTCGATGGCGCTCGTGATGCGCACGCAGCTCATCGTTCCGAACAACCATTTCGTGACCGAGAACGTCTACAACGAGATGTTCACCATCCACGGCACCCTCATGCTGTTCGTCTTCGCAGGCCCGTTCGCTTTCGCGGGCTTCGGGAACTACCTGGTGCCGTTGATGATCGGGGCGCCGGACATGGCGTTCCCCAGGTTCAACAACCTCTCCTACTGGCTTTACCTCGGCGGCTTCACCCTCCTGCTGGCCGGCTTCCTGACGAACAACGGGGCCGCACAGTTCGGATGGTTCGGCTACGCCCCGCTCACTGAGGCGATCCACTCCCCCGGCCCCGGCGCCGACCTCTGGCTCGCAGGCGTCGGGCTGACCGGCTTCTCGGGGATCTTCACCGCCGTCAACATCATCACCACCGTGTTCACCCTGAGAGCGCCCGGCATGGTGATGTTCAGAATGCCGATCTTCGTGTGGAACATTCTCGTCACGATGTTCCTGATCCTGCTCGCCTTCCCGGTGCTGACCTCGGCGTTCGCGATGCTGTGGATCGACCGTCATCTGGGCGGGAACTTCTTCAACGCGGCCAACGGTGGCCAGCCGATCCTCTGGCAGAACTTGTTCTGGTTCTTCGGCCACCCCGAGGTCTACATCATCGCCCTGCCGTATTTCGGAATCGTCACAGAGATCATCGCCACCATGTCCAGGAAGCCGGTCTTCGGATATAAGGGCATGATCGCAGCGACCCTGTCTATCGGCGCCCTGTCGATGGGCGTCTGGGCTCACCATATGTACACGACAGGAGCGGTCCTGCTGCCGTTCTTCGCGGCCATGTCGCTCCTGATCGCGGTGCCGACCGGAATCAAGTTCTTCAACTGGATCGGCACGATGTGGCGGGGGACGATCGTACTCAACACGGCCATGCTCTTCTCTCTCGGGTTCCTCGTCATGTTCCTCTTCGGAGGCATCACCGGCGTCATACTCGCCCAGCCGGTCCTCGACTTCCAGCTGCACAACACCTACTTCGTCGTCGCGCACTTCCACTACGTGATCATGGGCCTGGCGTCGGGTGGCTTCGGCGGCCTTTACTACTGGTACCCGAAGATGACAGGCCGCAAGATGTCCGAGAAGTGGGGCAAGCTCGGCTTCGCCCTGATCTTCCTCGGCTTCAACCTCACCTTCTTCCCCCAGCACGACCTCGGCCTTCGAGGCATGCCACGGCGTATCGAGACCTACAACGCCGGGATGGGCTGGAACTTCCTCAACGAGCTGTCCAGCATCGGTGCGTACATCACGGGGCTCGGTGTGCTGGTCAACATATGGAACATGTTTACCTCGTACCGCCACGGGGAGATCGCGGGCGACAACCCCTGGGACGGTCAGACCCTCGAATGGGCCTGCTCCTCGCCTCCTCCTGACCACAACTTCGAGGCCCTACCGCCAATCCGCTCTGAGCGGCCCGTCTGGGATGCGAATCACCCCGACATGCTGACGAAAGTGGGCCACTAGATGAAGGTCGAATCCCGCACGGTCCTCGGGGCGTTCATTTTCCTGGCCATCCTGACCGCCGTCTATTGGATTCTCGTGGCGCTCCACGGAGCGTCATCGGAGAGAAGCGGCATCGCGATGCTCGTGTTCAGCTTCTCCGCGTACGCGCTTTTGGGTGGCTACCTTCTCGCCCAGTACCTGCGTCGACATGGCATCCCCCGACCGGAGGACCGCTTCGACGCCAACCAGAATGACGGCGCAGGGGTAATTGACTACTTTCCTGCTACGTCGATCTGGCCTGCAGGGATGGGCCTCGGCATGATCTTCGGCGCTTGCGCCCTCGTATGGGGCTTGTGGTACCTCGCGATAGGAGCAGTTCTGTTCTTCGGGGCTGTCTTCGGCTGGGTCACTGAGTCCGACTACACCGAGGACGTCCTGCCCGGGTCCGACCCTGCGGAGCTCGAGGCCTCTCACGAGAGTTACGCTTCGACAGGGTCACCACACGGTCACTGACTCAGATCGCGTCCCGAGCTAGAGCCGGTAAACGTTCTAAATGGTCAGGATCTTTTGACAAGCGCTACAACCTGACCATTTGAAGCGCTTTTTCTCTTGGTACACGGTCTTCGCCGCCAGAAAATCCTGTACCAGCCCTCGCTCAGAGAACACACTTTCTGGTACAAAGCTCTTCGGTCTTCAAGATCCTGACCATTTTTGACGGCCGAAGCAAGGATTCCCAACCCCGCGCACCGTTACCTGCGCACGCACGCTCCGAGGGAGCAAGCGCCCGACGGAGGTCGGTGACGGGCCCCGGAGCTCAGTCTCCAGCTGTCGGCGCCGGCACCGTCTCGTCGACGTGACCCTCGGCATGCGACGCGGTCCCGTTGTGGCCACCCTTAGCACCCGCGTCCGCCGGGACGTCGTGTGAAGGCCCGTGGTGGACATCGCCGACGGTGTGGTAGCCGCCGTCAGGGGTTCTGTAGATGACACCGCCGACCGGGCGCTGGATGGGGTGGAAGTCGGTCTGGCTCAGACGTTGGCAGGCTTTGTATGCGACCACGAATCCGGCTAGCGGGCCCAGAACTGCCAGGTAGTCGAGTATCACGATGATCGCTTCGTAGCTGACGTGCAGGTTGTTGGCGAGGATGTCGCTACCCGACGCCATGGTGAGGATCGTGAAGAACACGACCGCTGCGACGCCTACACCGGTCCGGAACGGCTTGTCGCGGGGTCGATCGAGGAGGTTGTGAGGCCCGTAGTCCTTGTAGATCTTCTTGTCGATCCACGGCCAGGCGAACATCACGTTGAGCAGGATTCCAGGCAACAGCAAGCCTGGGAAGAAGGGGTTCGCTATCTCGTGGCCGAACGAGCGAAACTCGAAGTGCGGCCACAACCGCACGGCACCGTCCTGCCAGCCGAGGTACCAGTCGGGCTGCGCCCCTGCCGAGATAGTGTAGGGGTGGTAGGGCCCGTAAATCCACACGGGGTTTATCTGGACGAAACCGGCCAGTAAGAAGATTACGGCTGCCACGAGCATCATCAGCCCGCCCGCCTTCAGTGCATACTGCGGCCAGATCCGGCTCCCGCGGATGTTCGTCTCGGTCTTGCCGGGCCCCGGGAAGTCGGTGTGCTTTTGATGCCACAGGATCATCAGGTGGGCGGTCAGCAGCCCGATGATAAGCAGGGGGAACAGGAACTCGTGCACCACGAACAGGCGCGGTATGAGCGACGTGCCGGGGAAGCGCCCGCCCCACAGCGCGTACACCAGCCACGTGCCGACGAACGGGATGCTCTCCACTATCGAATAGATCACCCGGAGGCCGGTTCCCGAAAGAAGGTCGTCCGGAAGCGAGTAGCCGGTGAAGCCCTCCAAAGCGACGATCTGCCAGAGGAGCAGGCCGATGATCCAGTTCATCTCGCGAGGCTTGCGGAATGCGCCAGTGAAGAAGATTCGGGCCATATGGAAAAAGACTGCCGCGAGGAAGATCAGCGCCGCCCAATGGTGGGCCTGGCGCATGATGAGGCCGAAACGCACGTTGAACGAGATGTTGATGACCGACTGGTACGCCTCCGACATCCGCTGGCCGACCAGCGGTATGTACACGTGCCCGCTCGTCGGAGCGTAGACGACCTCCGTCGATGACGGCACATAGAACAACGCGAGGTAGATGCCCGTGATGATCAACACGATGAGCGAGTCCATCGCTATCTCGCCGACCATGAACGACCAGTGGTCAGGGAAGATCTTGTCCAGCACGCTGGTCAGGAACTTCGACGAGCCGAGCCGCTCGTCAACCGTGTCGGTACCCGAGCGGGCCAGCCGCATACGCTTCTGTGCCGCGACTCGCTCTTCGGTGGTGCTCATCGCCTTACCCCCTGTTCCAGAATCCAGGGCCGACAGGGCCGCCGCCTGCAGAGCTGTAATCGGCCTGGGACACGATGTAACCCTGAGCGTCGACGGCTAACGGCAGTTGGGGAAGACCACGCGGCGCCGGGCCAAAGATCGGCTTGCAGATCTGCAGCACGTCGAAGGTCGAGTAATGGCACGGGCAGACGAGCTGGTGCGTCACGACGTTGTAGAGGCTGGCCGGGCATCCTGCGTGGGTGCAGATCTTCGAGACAGCGATGATCCCTGTCTTACCGTCGATCGGGATGTTCCATCCGACTCGCTCCGGCGGGGTCTCGTTGTCGAGGTTCCCGAGGTTGATCAGCAACGTCGGCGCGAGTGCGTCGTGGATGTTGGTCTCGGGGAAAACGGTGAGGATGCCGTTGTAAGGCAGGTCCGACGGCTTCACTGGCGTTCCGTCCTGGGTTACGGCGCGAACGCCTTTACCCCATGCGGTCTTGTAGAGGTTGCGGTGGGGGCGCGGTCCGAGGGACGCTATGGGGAAGGCGATGGCGATCCCGAAGACCCCGCCGACAGCCCCAAGCATTTTGAAGAGGAAGGGCCTGCGCGCCATCGGGTCGAGTCCACGCCCGAGCGACTCGGCGACGGCGACCCTGTCCGCTTCGGAGCTGACGTTGTGATGCCCACGGCTTGCAATCACGTCGTGGCCCGGCATCAGGTCACGCGCCCAGAGGAGCATCCCGATTCCGAGGCCTCCGAAGGCGAGCCCCCAGCACAAACCGGCGAGCACGTTGTTCGCCCCGTCGACATACACGACTGCGAGGCCGACGGACGCGAGCATGGTTACGGTCCACGCTGCGGCGATCCGCCGCTCCGCCTTGCGGGCCCCTTTCGGGTCGCTCTCGTAGCGCCAGTGCGTGTCGTCTTGGTCCATGGGGACGTCGTCGGGCCAACGCTCGCCGGGATCGATCCCGAAGTGGCGAGGGTTGCGCCCGAACGGAGTCGGCTGGGTGTCGACTGTGTCGGTCATCCTCTGTTACCTATCATCCGTGCGGCGAACCACAGCAGGCAGAAACCACCGAGGATCGCAACGAAGCCTTCGGCGACGGGACCTATCCGCCCGATCGCAAAGCCGCCGGGGTTCGGTGCATGGTGGAGGTAGGCCACGTACTGGGCTATCGCCGAGATCTGCGCGTGTGAAAGCTCGGTGAAGATTGGCATCGGCTTCGGGCCGACCAGCGGAGCTTCGGCAACCTGGGTGATGGTTGCGTTGTTGAGCGAGGGGATGACGTTCCCATTCGACAGGATGTTCCCCGACCCGGCAGCCTGGTGGCATTGCGCGCAGTTGATCGAGAAAAGCTGCTGTCCTTCCGAGAGTGTCACGCAGCCCTTCTCGCTTTGCGCAGCGAGCGTCCCTTGATTAGCGCACAGCGGCTCGACGCTCGGGATGGTCGGCCCCGATCCCCCGATGCCCGTGATCTGCGGGAGTGCGTTGATGTAGGCGTCCAGCTCACGGATCTGCGCAGCGTTGAACAACGGGTGGTGGCGGAGTGCCTCGTTGTTCGCAGCGTTGAGCGGCATCCGACCGGTCGTGAGGTAGAAGTTCGCAGCTGCGGCGCCCTTGTCGACGAGCGCCGGTGCGCCGCCCACCACTCCGCCTTCACCCTGGTAGCCGTGGCAGCTTTGGCAGTGCTCCGAATAGAGGACCGCACCGGCTGCTATGTCGTTCGGGTTTGTGCTCACCAGCGCCTCCTGCGCTTTCGCCCCCGACTGTGTGAGAGTCAAGACGGAGAAGGCGACCATGGCGAGGCCAAACAGGATGGCAGGCCCGATCAGAATGCGGCGGTTTCGTAGATTTTTGAGCAGTCGCATGATCATTTCAGGACGAAGATTGCAAGGAACATAGCTACCCACACCACGTCGACGAAGTGCCAGTAGTAGGAGAGCATCTCGATCGCCGGCATGGTCCGGTGCCCGAAGCGGGGGGTACGGTAAACGCGCACACCGACGATGATCATCGCCACAAGACCACCCGCTACGTGGAGGAAGTGGAAGCCGGTGAGAGTGTAGAAGGCAGAGCCGTACGCATCCCTGCTGATCGAGAAGGGCCGGCTGAGGTAGTCCGAGATCTGCATTCCCTCGAAGAGTCCGCCCAAGACGAAAGTCATGGCCGTCCAGCCGATGAAACCCCACTTGGAACCCTTGATGGCCCTGTGCACCCCGTATTGCATCGTGAAAGACGACAGCACCAGGAGGATCGTCGCCACCAGCACCGGCGGGACGTCGAGGATGTCCCCTTTAGGTGGCCACGGCCTGGTCGCGGAGCGGAGGCTGAAGTAGGCGGCGAAAAGGCCGGAGAAGAACATAAGCTCCGACGCCAGCCAGACGATGACGCCGACCTGCAGCAGCTTCGGCCGGTACATCGAGGGATCAACCTGCCTGAGCGTGCCAGTCTCGGGCGCGAGCGGACCGGTGGTGGTAATCGCAGTCACTGTTCCTTATTTCTACACAATGGGAGGCTCAAACCCCAAACTGAGCGGCCGCCACGCGGGTACCGAGCGCAGTGCGGGCCGATAAGACCGCTTTGGGGCTACCATCAAAACGATGGCTTCAGGGCCGCTTGCGCCTCCTTCGTTCATAACCGACCCGCAATTTCAGCCGGTCACGATCGTGGTTGTGGCATATTCCGTCGCATGGTACCTGCGCTGCGTGCGACGAGTGACACGGCGCGGACAGGCTTGGGCGCCTGCAAGGACGCTGGCGTTCGTTGGGGGTGGGATCGTGATCTTCGTGTCGGCAACCTCGGGTTTGGCGGCCTTCGCCACATCGAATTTCACGGCCGCCGGCTTTTTGTACCTATCGCTCGGACTAGTCGGTCCCGGACTGGTGGTACTCGGCGCCCCACTTCGCCTCGCCGAGATGGCGTCGGTCTCACGCGGCGAGCCGTCGGCGAGGAGCAGCCGAATCGACTCCCTTCTAGCGAACCGCGCGGCTCGTGCGGTGACGTTCCCCGTCGTCACCTGGGTGATCTACACCGGCTCCGTGCTAGCCCTTTTCTTTACGGGTCTCTTCGGCGAGTTCCTCGCCAACCCGTTGGTCCGCCAAGCGGTGACCGCCGCACTGGTAGTAGTCGGCGTCGGGTTCTGGTGGGTTGTCGCCGGGGTGGACCGCTCTCCGTGGCGCCTCGGGTACTGGCAGCGCATCCTCTACCTGATGCTCACCTTCCCGGTCTTCGGGATTCTTGGCATGACCCTGCAGAGTGAACGTTCACGCATTACGCCGGACATCTCGCTCGCAAGCTTGCACCTAGGAGCGGCTGTCTTGTGGGTGGCCGGGGAGACGGTGGCGCTCTACGCTACGATCTCCGTGTTCGTCCAGTGGCTACGAAACGACGAGAAAGCCGCGCAGAACCATGATCGAGACAGCGAAGCCGCTGCTGCACGCCAGCTCGCACTCTGGCGGGCCTCAAGGGACGCTGCAGCCCGGGCGAATTAGGCGCCTCGTTACTCCCGTGGCATTCGCCACCTCGGTTTGATATCGCCCGGGGTCGCCGCGTGAGCCCGCTCGTAGGTGTGGAGTCGATCCTGGCGGCCCGCCGCCGGATAGCTCCGGTGGTAAAGCCGGTGCCCGCATACACATCCGACTCGCTCAGCGTGCTCGCCGGGCGGAACGTGCTCGTCAAGGCGGAGTTCCGCCAAAGGACAGGCTCGTTCAAAATCCGAGGCGCCTACAACCTTATATGCCAGCTACCCGCGGGCCAGGAGGTAGTCGCCGCGTCGGCGGGAAACCACGCACAAGGAGTCGCACTCGCGGCCTCGATGACGGGGCGGCATGCGACGATTTTCATGCCCGAAGGCGCCTCCCTCCCCAAGATCAACGCCACACGCGGTTACGGGGCTACGGTGCGCCTGGAGGGACGGATCCTCGATGATTCCCTCGACGCGGCACGCTCCTATTCGCGCGAATCGGGTGCGACGTTCGTAGCCCCGTTCGACCATCTTGACGTGATCGCCGGCCAAGGAACTATAGGGCTGGAGCTTGCCGAGGAGGCCCCCGGGGCCGAGGTCATCCTGGTGCCAGTAGGTGGGGGTGGCCTCCTCGCTGGTGTCGCCGGCGCCGTAGCGTCCTCGTGGCGGGCCGGTGCTGGAGCAGGGAGCCGGCCGCGGGTGGTGGGTGTCGAGGCGGCCGGCGCCGCTTCGATGACCGCCGCCCTGGCGGCAGGGCAGCCGGTCGCGTTGGCTTCCATGGCGACAATGGCCGACGGGATCGCCGTGCGCTGCGTTAGCGAGTTGACGCTCGCCCACGCCGAGGCCTTCGTCGACGAGGTCATCACAGTCGACGAGGAGGAGATAAGCCGGGCGATGCTGCTGGCAGTCGAACGCCTCAAGGCTGTCGTCGAACCCGCCGGCGCGGTCGGACTGGCGGCGTTAGCCGCCGGCCGCGTCGAAGGCGAGGGGCCCGTCGTCGTCGTTCTCTCAGGCGGCAACGTCGACCCGATGCTGCTCGGCAAGCTCATCGACCACGGACTCTCAGCGGCGGGACGCTACCTGACGCTTCGCGTCGTGGTCGGAGACCGGGCAGGCTCCCTCGCATCGGTGACGGCCGACCTCGCCCGGTTGGGTCTCAACGTGCTCGACGTGGAACACCACCGCAATGGGCGACCGCTCGGGGTCGGCCAGGTCGAGATACAGGTGACCGTCGAGACGCGCGACCGCGCCCATCATAGTGAAGTGATCGAAGCCCTAGAAGCCGTCGGTCACCACGCGATCGAAGTCGACTGACCCCCGTAGCGAACCTCCCACAGGCACAGGCCGTGCGGGGGCGCCAAGTTGCCTGCAGCGGACCGTGAGCGGGCGCGAAGGATCGACGTCATCTGCCCCGCCTTTTTCCTGCCCGATCCGACGTCCACCAAGGTGCCCACGATCGAGCGCACCATCTGGTGGCAGAAAGACGACGCTTCGATCTCGAAGCGCAGACGCCCGTCTCCTCCGTCTATCCATCGGGCGTCGGTGACCACCCTTACGGTCGAGGCGTTCGGGTCCGTAGGTCGCCGGCAGAACGACGCGAAGTCGTGCTCACCGATGAGCGCATCCGCAGCGAGTCTCATCGACGACACGTCGAGATGGCCGGACACGTGCCACGACGTGGACGACGAGAACGGGTCGGCCTGAACCGTGTTGAGGATGCTGTAGCGGTAAAGCCGGGACGTCGCCGAGCGCCTCGCGTCGAACGACGGCTCGCCGAGCGCAACTGATCGCACGACGACCGAAGGCCGAAGCGCCCTGTTGACTACTCGCTGCAGCGCCTCGGGCTCCACGTCGTCGCGGGCTTCGAAAGACACGACCTGGCCCCAAGCATGCACGCCCGCGTCGGTACGCCCGGCGCAAGTGATGTCGACGGCGTGGCGCAGGTAGCGCTCGAGCGCTCCAGAGAGGGCACCCGCGACCGTGACGACCCCCGGTTGGGCGGCGAAGCCGTGGAAGCCGGTTCCGTCGTAGGCGACGAGCATCCGCAGGCGCCTCGTAGGCCTCTCGGTAACCGCTGCCGCGGCCTTCGGCGCCGCCTGATCGGAGAACAAGGTCAGGGCTGCACCCTCAGACGATGCGGCCCGATGACCTCGGGGGCTAGACGAACTCGATGCGCGCCATCGGCGCGTTGTCACCGTGGCGGGGGCCCAGCTTGAGGATCCGGGTGTATCCTCCGGCACGCTCGGCGTAGCGCGGACCGATCTCGGAGAACAACTTGTGAGCCATGTCCTTGTCGCGGATCAGCGCGACGACCTGTCTCTGCAGGTGGACCGCCCTCTCCTCGTTTGCGGACGCCTTCTTCGCCTTGGTCACGCACTTCTCGACGACCGGCCGCAGATATTTGGCTTTCGCCTCGGTCGTGACGATCGCCTCGGCAGCGATCAGCGAGGCCACCATGTTGGCGATCATCGCCTTTTGGTGCTCGGCGTCGCCGCCGAAGCGGCGTCCCTTCTTCGGACGTCCGGGCAGCGTGCTCATCGCAATCCTCCGTCGTGGACGCCGGGCTGCAGGGCAAGTCCCCGCTCGTCGAGCTTCGCGAGGACCTCGTCGAGGGACTTCTGTCCGAAGTTCGTTATGGCGAGAAGGTCTTCCTCGCTTCGCAGTATCAGCTCGCCGACCGTGTTGATCTGCGCGCGCTTCAAACAGTTGCGGGGCCGCTCCGAGAGGTCCAGGTCCTCGATCGGGAGGTCCATATCAGGCGATCCGCCGGTAACCACACCGACGTCGCCGAGCTCGAGCCCACGGGGGCGCTCGCTCATTTCCGCGACGATCGACACTAAAGACCTCAGAGTGTCTCCCGCCGAGGCCAAAGCCTCGCGTGGGCTTATCGACCCGTCGGTGGTTATGTCGAGGACGAGGCGGTCGTAGTTGGCCGACTGCTCGACCCGGGTGGGCTCAACATTGAATGCAGCAACCCGGACCGGGGAGAAAATCGAGTCGATCGGGATGACGCCGATCACTGCGGAGCGCTTGTTGCGCTCCGCGGACACGTAGCCCGTTCCGCGCTCGACCGTGAGCTCGAACGAGAGGCGACCGTGCGCAGCAACGTTTGCGATGACGAGCTCTGGGTTGCGGATCTCGACATCGGCGCTGAGTGGGATGTCCCCGGCGGTAACCGTCGCCGGTCCGGCTACGTCCAGGCGCAGCGTGACGGGATCGTCGCTTTGGACGTCGAGCACGACGTCCTTCAAGTTCAAGATGATCTCGGTTACGTCCTCTTTGACGCCGGGCACCGTCGTGAACTCGTGAAGGGCCTCGTCGAAGCGCACCTCTGTGATCGCGGCACCAGGAATTGACGAGAGAAGCGTGCGGCGCAGAGCGACGCCGAGCGTGTGGCCGAAGCCCGGCTCGAGGGGGCCGATGGCAAAGCTCTGCCGGTTGGCTGCCTCTTCTCCGAGAGCCTCGACTGACGGGCGTTGGATGATGAGCATCTGGATTCCTATTTTGAGTAGAGCTCGACGA
>JAKBBS010000249.1 GCA_021808425.1 Actinomycetes bacterium | reverse complement strand
CGCCCGTAGATGTCGTCGGCACCGACGCCGCAGTAGTAGGGGCCCTGCGGGGCTGGGTACCCGTTGTGCTCGGGGAAGCCGAGAGGCCGGCTGCCCTTGAACAGGGTGTACTCCTGCTCGATACCGAACAGTGACTCCTGCGCGCCGTACTTCTCCGCTACCGGGACAAGCTGGGAGCGGGTGTTTGTCTTGTGTGGCGTGAAATCGGTGAGGAGCACCTCGCAGAGGACGATCAAGTTGTCGCCGCCGCGTATCGGGTCCGGACACGTGAAGACAGGGTTGAGGACGCAGTCTGACGCCTTCCCGGGAGCCTGGTTCGTGCTGGAACCGTCGAAACCCCAGATCGGCATGTCGGTGGTTCCCGCCGGCAGGATCTTCGTCTTGGAGCGAAGCAGCGGGGTGGGCTCCGTTCCGTCGATCCAGAGGTATTCGGCTTTGATTGTCACTCCTGGCGCTCCTTGGCTGGTGGTCTGGTAGCTGAGGCGGGCCAGATCAGCTCTTCTAGCCGCCTCTTGGGTGCCCATATTGTGCCACTGCTGCCAGGCTGCCAGAGCCCCGGCGTGTTAATGCTCTGTGACATCGACCGCCAAGATGAGCCTCGTGGCGACACGACCGTCTCTTCTATCGGTAGCGTCAGAGGGGTGGAACGCCAAGCCGACTACGTGATGCGGACCGTCGAGGAGCGCGGAGTGCGATTCGTGCAGCTGTGGTTTTCTGACGTCCTCGGTACCGCCAAGTCGTTCCAGATCACCGCCGCCGAGCTTGAGAACGCGCTCGAGGAGGGCATGACTTTCGACGGCTCGGCCATCGACGGCTTCAGCCGGGTTCAGGAGAGCGACGTGCTCGCTGTCCCCGACGCGAAGACCTTCCAGCTGCTTCCCCATCCCGGGGAAGGATCACCTGTAGCGAGGATGGTCTGCGACGTGGTTAACCTCGACGGTAGCCCCTTCGGCGGAGATCCCCGTGACGTGCTGCGCCGGGTCATGGACAGGGCCCGTGATGTCGGCTACAGCTTCTACGTAGCCCCCGAGCTCGAGTACTTCTACTTCCAGCGGGCGTCCGACGCGAAGACGTCGGTTACCGTCCCCCCCGAACCGCTCGACTCCGGCTCGTACTTCGATCTGTCCACTCACGACCTTCCAAGCGAGGTGCGCCGAGAGACAGTGCTCACGTTGGAGGAGATGGGGATTCCTGTCGAGTACAGCCAGCACGAGGACGCCCCCAGCCAGCACGAGATCGACTTGCGCTATACCGACGCGATGACCATGGCGGACACCGTGATGACCGTCCGCATGGTCGTAAAGGAGGTCGCTGCCCGCCACGGCATTGCGGCAACGTTCATGCCCAAGCCGCTTACCGGGGTTCAAGGCTCGGGGATGCACACCCACATGTCCCTGTTCTCCGGTGGCGCCAACGCGTTCTACGACGAGAGCGACGAGTACCACCTGTCCCGGACAGCCCGGCAGTTCATCGCCGGACTTTTGGTTCACGCCCGCGAGCTGACGGCCATTACCAACCAGTGGGTGAACTCCTACAAGCGCCTGATCGTCGGCTACGAAGCACCGGTGCACATATCGTGGGCCCGCAACAACCGCTCGGCGTTGGTCCGCGTCCCTCCGACCAAGATGGGAAAGGCCGAGTCAACCCGCATCGAGTACCGGGCACCCGATCCCGCAACGAACCCATACCTCGCTTTCGCGGCGCTTCTAGCCGCCGGGCTGGCCGGGATCGAAGGCGACTACGAGCTGCCGGAGGAGGCCGCGTCGAACCTGTACGAGCTTTCGGCGCACGAGCGTGTAGCTTTCGGAATCCGCTCCCTCCCGGGATCGCTATCTGAAGCGCTCGACGACATGGAGGGCTCCCAGCTGATGGCGGCCGTCCTTGGCGACCATGTCTTCGAATGGTTCGTTCGGAACAAGAGGTCCGAGTGGGCAGACTACAAGGCCGAGGTCGGCGAGTTCGAGTGGCGCCGCTACCTGACGGCGCTGTAGCGCACGGGACGGCTGGTGGAACCGCTCCTACTTTTTCCTGACCCTCCTCCGCGTGAACTCATGTCCGCGGTCGAGGCGATCGGCTACCCGTGGTGCGCGGTCGGGTCCATCCGAGACGCCGAACGGCGCGAACCCGAAGACGGGTGGTCCGGCGCTCTTGTGTGCGCCGAGCCGGACTCCGAGACGGCGTTCGCCCTGTGCCGCGCGTTGCGCAAGCGCGACAGCCCCCTCTCCCCTCTCCTGCTGGTCGTCGCCGAGCGCCAGCTGCCCGAGCTGGACCTTCGCGAGGACCTTTTCGACGACTTCTGCCTCGACGCCGCCAGCGCCAGGGAGCTCGGAGCGAGGCTCGGTCACCTCTTCTGGCGAACGGGTCGGGGTCGGCGGCCCGAGGTCGTCGAGCACGGGGGTCTCATGCTCAACCTCGAAACTTACCAGGCGAGCTTGTCAGGACGGCCGCTGGACCTCACCTACATGGAGTACGAACTTCTCAAGTTTCTTGCGACCCACCCCGGCAAGGTGTTCACCCGTGAGACTCTCCTGTCGCGGGTGTGGGGCTACGAGTACTACGGGGGAGCCCGGACCGTCGACGTACACATCCGGCGTCTCCGAGCGAAACTCGGCGAGGAGCAGGCGAACCTCATCTCGACGGTGAGGTCGGTCGGTTACCGCTTCGGCCAGGTCCGCTAGGCAGACAGGGCGACAGCCACGGAAGCCTGCGGTCCCGGACTCGGCTCACCTCTCTAGGCAAGTTAGTGAGTCAGCGGCCCAGGTAGGCCCAAGCTTCGATCTCGACCCGCGCACCTAGTGGGAGGCCGGCGACCGCTATCGTCGAGCGCGCAGGACGACGGCCACCGAACTTGGCCGCATAGGCCCCGTTCATCTCTGCAAAGTCGGCCATGTCGACGAGAAAGACCGTCGTCTTGACCACGTCGGTCAAGGAGGCCGAGTTGTCCTCGAGGACCGCAGCCAGATTGTCGAGGCACTGTGACGTCTGCGCCGCAATGTCGCCGTGAAGCAGCTTTCCGCCACGGATCGGCGTCTGGCCGCTACAGATCAGCCAGTCCCCCGCACGCACAGCCGGGCTATAGGGGCCTACCGGAGTCGGAAGGGACACAGTCGCCTCAGTCGCTTGCGCCGCCGTCGAGCGGGGCTCAGCTGAAGGAATTGCCGCAGCCGCAGGTGCGGGTCGCGTTCGGGTTGTTGATCGAGAAACCGGCGCCAGTGAGACCGTCTTTGAAATCGAGCGTCGCACCTACGAGAAGGTCGGCGCTGGCGGGATCGACGACCACCCGAACATTCCCGAATCCGAAAGTGACGTCCTCAGGGGTGGTCTCAGAGTCGAAGAACATCTCATAGCTGAAGCCCGAGCAGCCGCCCGGCCGCACTGCTACTCGTAGAGCCAGATCGGGGTTTCCTTCGTCCTCGATCAGCTCGGCAACTTTAGTTATAGCCGTATCCGTGAGAGTTATCGGCGGGGTGATCTGTGTGTCGGTGGTAGTCACCGGTTCCTCCTCAAGTCGACTTGCGGGACCGCGGGCGGACCGCAAGCGGTACGTAATGCACTTTTCCTTCCAACACTCTACAGGGGCTCGCCAGTTTTGCCCACAACCTATTTGAAGGACCTTCCACCGGTGTCGGTAAGGTGCAGGTGAGGCGCTGTAAGCCAGGGTGAGGCGTGCTCGGCGACCGTTGCCAACCGCCAGCACTGTTCATTTTGGTCAGGATCTTTGAGTGTCGCACCAGCCTGACCATTTGAAGCATTTTTCGCACTTTTTGGTACACGAGTTTCGTTCACAAAAAATCCTGTACCAGCCCTCGCTCATGAAACGCCCTTTTTGGTACAAAAGATTTCCAACTTCAAGATCCTGACCAAATTTGACGTTTACGGGCGGCCTGAGGCCGGATTCAGCTCGTAGGCCACCAAATACGGCTGCCAAATCGGCGCCTCAAGCTTTAAACTTCAAGGATGGGATCCATCGATGACGGCGAAGGAGGCCACTGCGAAGTCGTCGCCACCAGTCCTGCTAGAACCAGCCCAGCTGTCACCAGCCCAGCCGTTACAGAGGCAATGAGAGATGTCATAGACCCCGAGCTTCGCGCCGACGTGGTCGAACTCGGCATGTACCGCGGGTTCAGCTTCGATGGCGGAGTCCTCACAGTCGAGATCGCGCTCACAACCGCCCTCTGCCCGCTTCGGGTCCGGATCACGACAGATGTCAAAGAGCGCCTGGGCTCCTTCGCTGGCGTGGATCGGGTCGAGGTTAAAACCGTAGAGATGAGCCTCGACCACAAACGCCGCCTCATGGACCGGGCTCGCCAGAAAGCGGCCGAGAACCCGCTTAGTACGCAAATCCGGGCGAATACCAGGATCTTCGCCATCTCGTCGGGCAAAGGCGGGGTCGGAAAGTCCTCGGTCACCGTTAACCTTGCTGCTGCGCTCGCTTCGCGCGGCTTGACAGTGGGAGTCCTCGACGCTGACATCGCCGGCTTCTCGATACCGAGAATGCTCGGGGTAGAAGGTGTCCTTGACGCCCGGCGATCCGAGGAGAACGGGAAGCTTCTCATCCAACCTGTGGAGAAGAAGGTCGGTACCGGCACGCTCAAAGTGGTGTCGATGGGGTTCCTTTCACCAGAGGGCGAATCGGTGATGTGGCGAGGTCTCATGCTTAACCGTGCCGTGCAGCACTTTCTCGAGGAGGTCGACTGGGATGACCTCGACTACCTGCTTGTCGACATGCCCCCTGGAACCGGCGACATTCAAATGGGTCTGGCCCGGATGCTCCCCCGAGCCGAGATGATCATCGTCACGACGCCGGCCCTTGCGGCTCAGAAGGTTGCTGCCCGCGCTGCGGACATGGCCCGCAAGGGGTTTCTGC
>JAKBBS010000033.1 GCA_021808425.1 Actinomycetes bacterium | reverse complement strand
GGGTCGTTCGTGGGAGCCGAACTTCTGCGACTCGGTGCTGGTACACAGACCGTCGCTGCGCTGGGCGCCCACTTGGAGCAACCACCGCCTGATCCGGTCGCGATGACAGCGATCGCCGAAGCCCGCAGATCGAACACCCTCGGAGTGGTGCACCTGATCGGCGCCGGCTACCAAAGGATCGGATATGCGGCGGTTGCAAGCGGACCAGCCGGCACCTACGCCGTCTACGCCGAACAGACCTTGCCGACTGACCGAAAAGTCGCGACCGATCCGACCAACCCGGCTGTCCAAGACCTAGTGGTCGCCATCTATTTCGGCTCCAGTCAGAGTTCGCAGGCTTTGATCGAGACGAATGCCGAAGATCTGCCGCTTCGAGGAGTTCACGCAGTCAAGACCATCCCGTTCGGGGCGGCAACCCTGAGCTTGGCCATCGCAGCGAAAGGATCGCTGACCGGGGGCTTCGCAGCAAACCAAACCACGATCATCACCGTAGGCGGGGCGCTCATCTCAGTGCTGATTGCGACACTTGTCGAAGTCCTCGCGCGCCGGCGTCGGCGCGCCGAACGCGAGGCGGAGCAGAGCCGCCAAATCTCTGCAACCCTGCAACGATCACTGTTACCTGTCCGTCTTCCCGAGATCGCAAACGTCGAGATGGACGCACGCTACCAGCCTGCGACCGCCGGGATTAGCGTCGGCGGTGATTGGTATGACGCAGTCGACGTCGACGGGAAGCTCTACTTCTCCGTCGGCGACGTGGCCGGCCACGGGTTGCGAGCCGCCACGTTGATGGGCCGCCTGCGAACCTCCATTGGCGCTTACATGATCGACGGGGACAGTCCCGACGAAATCCTCGGTAAAATTGGCAGGCTGCTGGATGTTTCCGCAGACGGGCAGTTTGCCACTGCTCTGTGTGGATGGATGAACCCGCTCAACGGAGAGGTCGTGTTCGCAAATGCTGGTCATCCTGATCCACTGGTGTTAGCAAACGGCACTTGCCGAGCGCTCGAAAGCAATGTCGGACCCCCTATCGGCGTCGGCGGCGGCGGTTATCGACTCACGACAGCCGAGATCCCACCAGGAGGCACTCTCCTCGCGTACACCGACGGGCTCATCGAACGGCGAGGCGAGCCGATTACACGCGGAATCGACCGGCTGTGCAAAGCTGCGTCCGTTGACCTTCCGTTAGATAGACTGCTTGATCATCTCCTCAGCGAACTCGTGCCCCGCCAGGCGGGCGACGACATAGCCGTACTGGCCATCCGGACACAACTATGAGCAAAACCGCAGAACCCGAAGCGAGCGTAACAGTCCAAGAGCAGCCTGACGGTTGGGAGCTCACTCTGTGTGGAGAGTTCGATATCGGAAACGTCCAAACTCTCGAAGAGGCGCTGGATCCGCTCATCGCGAAGCGTCCGGACGCTCGTTTCGCCTTGGACATGGGTGGCGTTAGCTTCATGGACAGTGCAACCCTCGCTGTGCTTCTGCGTGCTGTTGCCAACGGTGCCGCGGTGCGTCTGCGCAATCCCTCCTCGGTCATCCAGGCTGTCTTGCGTGCGTCCGGGTTAGAGAGCGTTCTGATTGTGGAAAATGACTGATATCGAAATGTATCTGAGCCACCCCGACAGCGTCCGCTCCGCCCGCCACTTCGCTCGCGAAGTGCTGGCCGAGAGCGGCGTTCCGGAAGAACGACGTGAGCTCGCCGAACTTCTGGTCAGCGAGCTCGCGAGCAACGCTGTCAAGCATGCCACCACCAACTTCACGCTTGCCATCGACGTCAAAGACTCCACTATCCGCATCGAAGTTACCGACACGGGGTCCGGTCAGCCTACGTTGAAGCATCCGGAGCCTGACCAGCCCAACGGTAGGGGCCTGCTAATCGTCGACAATATGGCCGACGATTGGGGCACAACTGTCGACGGTTCGGCCAAGACAGTCTGGTGCATCTTGTCGGCTCGTCTGCCGGCCAACTCGGATCACTGATGAGTGTCTGATCTACTGAACACGAAGTCGCCGCTTACAGAATGGTTCCTCACCGCCGAAGAGCGGGGGAACCCAGCGACACTCATTGACCGACGCCACCCCGACGCCCGAGCATGGACGGCAGGCAACGAAGTAACCCCGTTGGTGCACGGATCGGACTATTTTTCCGCCCTCGTCGCGGTGGTCAAAGCCATGGGTGAAGGCGATCTGCTCTGCTTCGCCGACTGGCGAGGCGATCCCGACGAGCGCCTCGACTCCGAAGGAACGCAGGTCGAATCTCTGCTGTGTCACGCCGCGCGGCGCGGAGTGGCCGTCCGCGGCTTGATCTGGCGTTCCCACCTCGACAAGCTGCAGTTCTCCGCCAGCGAGAACCGCCACTTGGGGGAGGAGATCAACGCGGCCGGCGGTCGCTGCGTGCTCGACCAACGGGTCCGCCCCGGCGGCTCCCACCACCAAAAGTTCGTCGTCGCGCGCCATCCGGACCGACCTGCACTCGACGTCGCCTTCGTGGGGGGCATCGACTTGTGCCATAGCCGCAGGGATGACGCCACCCACAGCGGTGACCCCCAGAGCCAGCCGATGGCCGCCGTCTACGGACCTAGCCCGCCATGGCACGACATCCAACTCAAGATCCAAGGGCCGGCAGTCGGAGACATCGAAACGGTGTTCCGGGAGCGCTGGCAGGACCGTACTCCCCTGTCGCTCAACCCGGTGAGGCTTGTCCGTGACCGGCTCAGCCGCTCCGACGCCGGGGGGAGGTCATTGCCAGACCAGCTTCCGGACCCCGAGATCAGAGGAGCCCACGCGGTGCAGATCCTGCGGACCTACCCGGCCCGGCGGCCCCGGTACCCGTTCGCCCCCGACGGTGAGCGAAGCGTTGCGCGCGCTATCGGCAAGGTGCTCGACAGGGCCCGACACCTGATTTACATCGAGGACCAGTACTTCTGGTCAAAAGACATCGCGGCGGGCTTCTGCCAGGCTCTCGTGGCGCAGCCCGACCTGCGCATGATCGGGGTTCTACCGCTTTATCCCGACCAGGATGGTGCGACGTCGCTGGCCCCCAACCTCATCGGACGCTCCGACGCCTTGGAACTGCTCACGCGCGCCGCCCCGGGTCGGGTCGCGTTCTACGGCATCGAGAACCACTCCGGCGTGCCCGTCTATGTTCACGCGAAGGTGTGCGTCGTGGACGACATATGGGCGAGCGTCGGCTCCGACAACTTCAACCTCCGGTCCTGGACCCACGACTCCGAGTTGTCCTGCGCCGTCCTTTCCGAGGACGCCGAACTTGGAAGAGGTTACGCTGCCGAGTTGCGCCTCCGCTTGGCCGCCGAGCACCTCGACCGTGACTCCGGCCACGTGGCGGAGCTCGCCGAGCCGCTGGCCGCATTCGACGCCTTCGCTGCGTCCGCCGCCGCGCTCGACCGATGGCACGCGGACGGCTGCAAAGGTCCTAGGCCGCAGGGACGATTGAGACGCTACGTCACACCGCAGCTGTCCCGTGTCGAGCGGCTATGGTCACGGCCTGTCTACAGGACCCTCTTTGATCCCGACGGACGCCGTAAGGCGATGAGACTCCAAGGAACCTTCTAGTCGAAGTCGGGTTTGCTCTCACAATTGTACGCTGATCTAATAGGAGGATGGCATGGGACTTCTCCACCGAACCCGAATTCCAAGCGAAACTAGAATGGGTTGACCGGTTCTGCCGGGAGAAAGTGGAGCCGCTCGAGTACGTGCTGCCCTACGCCGTGCGCAACCGCGACCCAGCGGTCCGCGCCTACGTCCGTGAGCTCCAGCAAGAGGTCAAGGATCAGGGGTTGTGGGCGCTGTTTCTCGACGAGAACCTCGGCGGCCCGGGCTTCGGTCAGCTCAAACTCGGCCTGCTCAACGAGATCATCGGACGTTACCCGTCAGCCCCCCAGATGTTCGGCGCCGCAGCGCCCGACACCGGCAACATGGAAATCCTCGCCGCATACGGGACCGAGGAGCAAAAGGCACGCTGGCTGACCCCCCTGCTCAACCAGGACATGTTTTCGGCATACTCGATGACAGAACCCCAGGGAGGAAGCGACCCCAACCTATTCAGAACCCACGCCCTTCGCGACGGGGACGAGTGGGTGATAAACGGTGAGAAATGGTTTACCTCCGCCGGACGGGTAGCTGACCTCCTGTTCGTCATGTGCATCAACGGCATGTTCGTGGTGCCCAGAAAGACTCCGGGCGTTGACATCATGCCCGAGCCCCGCAACCATAACCACATCGTCTACCGCGACGTGCGTGTCCCCGCCGACCATCTCCTCGGTCCGGAAAACGGGGCCAAAGTGCTCGCTCAGCGCCGTCTCGGCGGCGGACGCATCCACCACGCCATGCGCACTATCGCCCAGTGCAAGCTCGCCTTCGACATGATGTGCGAGCGGGCACTTTCCCGGGAGAGCCACGGCAAGATAATCGCCGATCACCAAATGGTGCAGGAGAAGATCGCCGACTCCTACGCGTCGATACGCATGCTGCGCCTTTTCGTACTTGAGACGGCGTGGAAGATCGACAATACTTCGACCGCCGAAGCGCGCACCGACATCGCCGCGGTCAAGTACACAATGGCGAAGGTACTCCGCGAAGTGTCGTTCAACGCCCTGCACATTCTTGGCTCGCTCGGTACCACCGACCTAACCCCTCTGCAGGCCATGTACGCAGCGGCTCCGACGATGGGTATAGCGGACGGCGTCGACGAGGTACACAAGGCGACCGTCGCACGCCGGGTCCTGAAGGACTACCGGCCCCACGACGGTTACTGGCCCACCGAGTACTTCCCAGCTAAACGCGAAGCTGCGTGGAAGACGATGCAGCCTGTGCTCGCGGCGAGGCCGGAGCTCGCCCAGGCCGCGGAGAACATGCAGAAGTACATGGCAAGCGCCCGGCACTGAGCCATCACAGGCCGGAATTACCGAGGTCCGCTCAGAGGCCCGTGAGCCGGTCGAGGATCCGGCGTGCGGCCAGCCCGCCGCTGTCGGCTACTTCAACCGGGCCGCACTGGTGACGCACGCGGCGAGCAAACGATCGTCGTCGGGCCAGTCCAGACTCGTGATTGCCTCGGGTACGGTGACCAATCCATGCAAGGCGAACCACAGTACCGACGTGTCAAGTGCAGCGTCCACACTGCCAGACTGCCCAGAGTAGATGCAGGCCTCGATAGCAGTGGTCACCAAATCGACGGCCTCCTTGAGAAGCGGGTCGGTCTCGACCATCGGTCTTCCCTCGTCTTGCCAGTCTTGGACATAGCGCCGTCCGACCAGCAACCGGTATCGTCCCGGGCGGGCTCGGCCGAACGATAGGTACGCCTTTGCCATGGCAAGCAGCCTCTTGCGCGGGTCGGCCTCTGAGGCTGCGGCCACCCGAATCTGCTCGATGAGCACTGCGAGCTCCTTGGCCACCACGGCATCGATGATGTCGGTCCGGTCCGCGAAGTGCGGCGCTATCGACGGGGCTGCGATACCCACCTTGCGCGCGATCCCGCGCAGCGTCACAGCCTCTTCGGATCCGGTCCGCTCCAATATCGAAGTCGCCGCGACCAAGATCTCTTCGCGAAGCAGTGACCCCTCGCCCCGGCGGTTGCGCTTGCGGACCGGTCTTGAAACTTCGGTTGCATCGACAGTCATTGACCACCTTTCAAAGTTTCCACTTGTATAACCTAGCCTTCGGCGACGTCAAGCTGCTGGTTATTCATTATTGCCGCCACATCGCGGCGACTACCGGACCTTTATGCAAAGAAACCCGTCTGCCTCTAGACGGCAGTTTCTAGTCATGGCGCTCAGCGCGACCGCAACGCAAACACCGGATGACGCTCGGCGATGGCGCGAAGTTCGCCGTCATTACTGTCGGCCCCGACCCCGCCAAAAAAAACACCGACCTCGAATTTCCAACGCCGCAGGTACTCCCGCAGCACTGGGATTCGTTCGTCGCCTTCAACCTCCGTCGCTACGTAGTTCGTCTTGCGCCGGCCGAGAATGAGCGACAGCGAGCCGTCGCCTGCCCGCACGTTGCGAACCCACTCCGCCTCCCCGCGAGGAGAAACCAAGTAGATGCTCCCCTCGAAAGTCAGGAGGTTGACTGGGGTGCGACGGGGCAGACCGCTCTTGCGGCCGGTGGTCTCAAGGACACGGCTTCCCATCACGCTCAGCCCGGCACGGGTCAATGCGGCGATCAGGCGGTTGATCAGGCGGGTCGCAGGCCCAGGAGGGCGGTAGTGAGGTGCAGCAGATGAAGAGGACATGACGTTCGTTCTATACGAGAACGAGCATCATGTCAAGAACAATGTTCTCTTCGTGTATGATGTTCGCATGATGTCTCGCCGCGAACGCAGCCGCGCCGCGCTGATCGCGGAGATAGAGCACGCCGCCCGCGACGAGCTCGCCGATGTGGGGGCGCCAGCCTTGTCTCTGCGATCCGTCGCCCGCCGGGTCGGCCTGTCCCCGTCTGGCATATACCGCTACTTCGACGGGCGTGACGCCCTGCTCACCTCGCTGATCGTGGCGGCCTTCGACCGGCTAGCCGATACCGTGGACAATGCCGACCTCCCAGGTGAGCCCCCGGGGAGGCGGTGGTTGGCGATGGGCCGAGCAATCCGTTCGTGGGCGATCGACAACCCTCACGACTGGGGTCTCCTCTACGGTACTCCGGTGCCCGGCTACGCTGCTCCAGACACGACCATCCCTGCGGGAACCCGGGTGGTCTTCCGACTGGCCAGCATCGCCGCCGAAGCTCGACGAGACCGTCGCCTTCGTGATATCCCGCTGCCCGCCCCCCTAGCGAAATGGCTTGACAAGCTCCGGCCCCCGGAGCTCGCCGGATGGCCCGACGAGATACTTGCAATGGCGCTACTCGCATACAGTCACCTGATAGGCGTGGTGAGCTCGGAGGTGTTCGCCCACTTCGGGGTCAATGCGAACCCGGCACCGGACCTGTTCGACTTCGAGTTGAGACTCTCCGCCACCCTGCTCGGCTTGGAGGTTCCTTAAGTCATTTCCTTGAAAAATATTCCTCAAATGGCAGCACGTTCGGCGCTACTGCTATCGATGATACCTCCCGAAGTCGGTCTTCGCTGTATATTGCAGTCGTGAACATAATGCGCCAGTCGAGCGTTCCCGGCTACCGAACGCGCGACCTCTTGGAGTCGGCCACTACAGTCTTCGCCGCGCTGTGAGCAAACAAGGGTCACCGAGCCTCGAGGTGCGCGCCGAGGGTCTCCGAGTCGCCGTCATTGCTGCCATGTGGCACCAGACGATCACCGACAGCCTGCTCGAAGGGTCCCTACGAGCTGTGCGTGAAGCCGGTGCCGCCGGCCCTACCGTCGTGCGTGTGCCCGGCGCGTTCGAGCTGGCCGCAGCAGCGGCCCGGCTGGCCCCGTCACACGACGCTGTCGTCGCCCTAGGCGTGGTCATCCGCGGTGACACTCCGCACTTCGAATACGTCTGCCAGGCTGCGACAGTCGGCCTGACTCAAGTTTCGGTCTCCACCGCAACCCCCGTTGGTTTCGGGGTCCTCACATGCGACAACGAGGCACAAGCGCTCGACCGCGCCGGCCTGCCCGGCTCCTCAGAGGACAAGGGATTCGAGGCGACCCAAGCTGCACTGTCAGTTGCAGTCGCACTCAAACAGGCCGGCTGCTAGGGACGTAACAGTCCAGCGGACCGTTAGGTGTAGCGGTCACCGGGCCAATAGGCGTGGAGGGCGAACACCACCGGTGTGCGTTGACCCGGTAAGCGGACCTCCAGGCGGCCGCTGAGGGGGCCCGAGATCTCAGGCAGCGGCAATGTGGCATGGCCGCCCTCTGCGACGGCGCGCTGCGATCCGAGCGATACGACGCCGCCGGTCGGCAGATCATTCACGACTCAATCTGGGCTGCAGACGCTCGAGTAGGCGGGGAACGACACCGTGTAAGGCGTGCCCTGAGCTCGAACCTCGAGGTACGGCTCGAAGGGGGCCACGATTCCCAGGTCGAGCGAAATGGAACGGTAGAAGATCTGCCCACCACTCGCACCAAGACCGGCTTGCACGTCGACGCCCACCTCATCCACGTCGGCTACCCCAGCGGCGTCAAAATCAGCAACAGAGAGCAAGAAATGAAAGACCTATCGGTCCGTCATCACGACACCCAACCCAACCGGAACTACACCATCAGCCCGAAAAGACGCAGCCACCCGAACTGGGAACTTGTCTCTGCGTCAGCCACAGTCATCACCGACCGAGGGTAAACGTCGTGGCAGCCCACGAGGTCCGATCCACTCAGCGATCCGGGCTTCTTGACTGCCTACGTGATTCGCTCCACACTGATGAGGGAAAGAGGGGAATACCATATGAGGCATCCAGCAAGGCCGATCGCGTGTTGTGCAAACACGCGAGCCACGCATGGCAGTTACCGGCGGGCCGCACGTGGCGTGATCGCGGCAGGCGTTACCGCCGCGCTTGTGGCAGCCTGCGGGAGTTCCGGCCCTTCTACAAAGACAGCCGCTACCTCACCGGCAGCTACTATAAAAGTCGACTTCAACCTCTACCCCGGCACCCCGTATAGCTGGTTGCTGAATTTCGCCCAAGGCGAGGGATTCTTTACCAAGAACGGGATCAAGGCGGGCCTCATCCCCACGAGTGGTGCGCCTCCGGCCTTTGCAGGCTTGGTCAGCGGTTCATTACAGTTCGCCTCTGGCGATATGATCAATGGTGGCGTCGTGCAGGACAACGGCACGCCCCTTGAGATAGTCGCCGGGCTGATGAAAGGCAATCAGACGCTCTTGATCGGGAGCCGATCTGCAAACCTAACCGGAAACTTCCCGGCTGGAGTCAAAGCTCTCGCAGGAAAGAACGTCGGGGTGGTCAGCGTTGGGAGCGCAGCGTACTATTACATGCGCCTGTTCCTAAGTGCGGCAGGAATGTCGCCCTCATCGGTCAACTACGCGGCTACTACGGTAGCGCCGGCAAGTCTGGTAGCCGCTCTTCAGACCCAGCGGGTGTCTGCAGCTGTCGTGTCGCTTGCCACGGGTTATGGGCTTGCAGTGGTCGATCATGATCCGGTGCTTTTCGATATGGATACGACCACCGATTCGCTGTTTCCGGGAGCGATTCCTAACCCGGCTATCCTGCCATCTGGCGCTCCCTTGCGGGTACTTGCCGACCGAGTTCACCAATATCTCTGGGCCTCGAAACCTTGGGTTATAAACCACCCTTTCGTAGTGAAGAAGGTTCAGCTGGCGCTGGAAGAGACGGACGTTTGGCTTCATAACCCGACGAACCTCAACGCAGCGATCAACTACCTCCTTGGCAGCGGCGGTGTCGTCAAATTTCCCGGTGAGACCGCAAAGCAACTGCGTGACTTCCTTGCTGCTGAGGTTCCGCTTATGGTGGCGTACGTCCCGCCGGGTGATGTCAGCGCCTATCAGAGCGTGTACGTCTCGCAGGGAATACTCAAAACGGCACTGCCACTGAGCCAATTCCTCGCCCCCGATGTCCCGGCTACCCCCGGCCAGGTGGTCAGTGCGGTAAACGCAGCTGGAGTCTCCGACCTGGGTAACGCAGCCTGAGCCATAAGCCTCAAAGGAAACAAGTTTTCGGCATGCTAGGAAGGTGGCGTCCCCCATGGCGCCACCAACTTCTAGTAGTGGAACTCTTCGATCAGGTCCCATGCGGCACCGACAATAGTTTCTTCGTCGATCCCATGCCAACGGTAGATCTCCTCGATCTCGCCGACTTGGCCGAACTCGTCTACTCCCAGCGAAGCGATCCTGCTTCCCCGCACGGCGGCTAGGAACGCCAGAGTATGAGGGTGACCGTCCATCACCGACACGATGGGGCAGCGCCGACTCTCGGGGAATATCCGGTCGAGTACCGACGAGTTGCCCTCCGAGAGGCCCTGACGGCACTGTAAGGCACGGAACACTAGATCTGGTGAAGTGATGCATACCACGTCAACGGGCGCTCCTTGGCTCGCAAGCCGAGAGGCGGCACGACCCACCTCGGGCATCATCGCCCCAACTCCGACGAGAGTCACTACAGGCTGGGAGGGGGCGGCACGAAGCCTATAGCCGCCCGCCAGCACGTCTCGCCGCCTCTGCTCGCGCGCCGCCGGGTCCTCAGGCAGCGCCGAAAGACTCTGGTCTACCGGGCGGGTACTGAGTCGAAAGTAGGAGGAGCTGCCGTCAGGCCTCCCCAACCGCCCGAGCGCCTCGAGAAGAGCCCATTCCAGATCCTGTGCGAAGGCTGGCTCCCAAGACACACAGCCCGGCTGCTCCACGCCGATCGACGGGGTGACGATCGATTGGTGGGCGCCGCCCTCGAAAGTGAGCGTCACGCCGGAAGGGGTCCCGACGAGGATCGACTGCCCGCCAGCGTAGATACCAAACGACCACGGCTCTAGGGCCCGGGCAACGAAAGGGTCATACACGGTGCCGATAGGCAAAAGAGGTTGTGCGTCTCGAGCCCAGGTCAATCCGAGCTCCCCGAGCAAGCCGACTAGGCTCGTCTCGGCTATCCCGAGTTCTACATGCTGGCCAACCTGTGACTCACGCCAGCGGACCAAGCGCTCCCGGTCGTCGGCGAACCAGTCGGTCCGATCCCCCGGGTTCCAGACGCCGACACGGTTAATCCAGCCTCCAAGGTTCGTCGAGGACGCTACGTCCGGACTCACAGTCACCACCCGGCGTGCAGCTTCGGGCGCCTGCTGGGCTAGGTGCAGGAAGAACCTCCCGAATGTCGCCTGCGTTGACATAGCACCCCGGTGAGCGACTCCGAGCTCACTCGGAAGAGTCACTTTGGGTAGCGGGGTAATGGCAGGGCGCTCGAGGCGCTCGGCAGCAGCGGCGCACAGCATTGCCTCGGGGCTGTCCAACGCAAACCCCTGCCAAGGATCGTCCGGGTCTGCCCCTAGGTCGATAGCCAGGCTCCGCCACTGCTGTTCGGAGAGAAGCGCTGAGTGGTTTGCTGGATGGCCGAGCGTCGGTAACCGCCAGCCTTTAAGGGTGTAGGCGAACACTACTGTCGGCCGATCGCGCACATCGTCAGCTGCCTGGAACGCTGCCAGCAGGTCAGCGAGGTCGTGGCCGCCCAAATCGCGTAGCAAGGCGGCAACGGTCATGTCGTCTGAGTCAGCGAGGAGGTCGAGCACTGTCTTTCGGCCTTTCCCGCTGCCGGCGAGTGCCTCTCGGATGGAGTCGTCGGGGGTCCGCAGGAGGTGCTGGTACTCCTCGTTACCCATCTGGTCGATGCGGCAGCGTAACTGCGCCCCGCCAGGGCGCTCGAACAGCTCGCGAAGTTGCGACCCGTACTTCACCGTTACGGTATGCCAGCCAGCAGCGTCGAACATCTTCCCGATCCGGCCGGCGGCGATGTCTGGGACCACTCGGTCCAGCGACTGGCGGTTCACGTCGACAATCCATAGGACCTCGCCTAGTGACGGCACCATGGGGTCGACAAGTGCCTCCCACACAGCGCCCTCGTCGAGTTCGGCGTCACCAACGATAGCGACGTGGCGTCCTCGCGTAGGGCAGTCGAAGTGCGAGGAAACATACCGTTGTGCCAGAGCTGACCAGATCGATGCCGTAGCGCCGATACCCACTGACCCGGTCGAGAAGTCGACTGGGTCGGGGTCCTTGGTCCGGCTTGGGTAGCTCTGCAGGCCCTTGTAGGCGCGAAGTTCCGTCAGGTAGCGGCGGTCGAGGCGTCCTAGTAGATAGTTGACAGCGTGGAGCACCGGTGACGCGTGGGGCTTCACTGATATCCGGTCAGCGGCGCTGAGGTGGTGGAAATACAGCGCCGAGAGGATGCTTACGACCGAAGCTGATGAGGCCTGGTGGCCCCCAACCTTGATGTTCGAGCGGCTAGGGCGGTGATGGTTAGCGTGATGGACCATGCTCGTAGCCAGCCACAGCACCCGCCGCTGGACCCTGTCGAGTACCTCTAGGTCCACCGGTAGCACTAACGCGCTCGGGGCTACCTCTTTCTCCGTGTCGACCTGCACTGCTAGCAGTGACCCTGTTCGTGGTTCAGCGCTGTGGTGTCGGCTGCTAGCCATCCTCCGTCTACAGGAAGCATCGCGCCTGTAACCCAGGTGGAGTCGGGCCCGGAGAGGAAGCGAATTGCGGTCGCGAAGTCCCTTGGGTCACCGAGATGGCCCATGGGGATCGACTTCTCAACCCTAACTCTCTCCACCGGGACACCAAGGCGCGCCCGGCTGAAGTCGGTGAGGACATGCCCGCCAACCACACCGTTAACTCGTATCCCTCGCGGTGCGAGTGCCACGGCCAGAGCCTGGGTCAGGGCTGCCACTCCCGCCTTGCTCACCCCGTAGGCGACGATGCTCGGGTTATGTCGCATGGCGTTGATGGACCCTATGTTGACGATGGAACTCCCCGGTGCCATCGTGGGGGCAGCCGCCTGGCACATCAAGAACGTGCCGGTGAGGTTCACGTCGATCGTGCGTCGCCACTCAGCCGTCGAGGGCTCAAGGATGTCACTCCTACGTATGATCGCCGCTCCATTGACGAGCACGTCGATGCCCCCGAGGTCTTCGCCGACCGCGTTCACCACCCGACGGACGGACTCCTCCTCGGACACATCTACCTGGTAGGGGTGCGCCGACCCGGCCGATATCCCAATGTTTTCGGCGGCCGCCTCTGCCTTGTCCAGTGAGGCGTCGAGGATGGCCACCGTCGCACCGTCATCTGCGAAGGCTCGGGCGACCTCGCTGCATATCCCGCCTCCTCCCCCTGTAATCGCAATTACCCTGCTTCTACCGTTCACTGCTGTCGTGACCTTTTCTTCTCCGCCGTCGTAGGTTCGCGCTTGCAGACCTCCAAGAGAGGCCTCAAGGCGCGATCTCCATCGCGGCCAGGAAGTCTTCGTCTATCGGCAGTCCAAAGCCGACGCCACGAGGAACTTCGAGGTAACCGTCGGTAATCCTAAGAGGGCTTGCGAACAGCTCGGTCCGGAAGGGATTGTCCCTGACGTCGAGTTCCAATACCCCGAGCCCCTCTACTGCCGACGCCGCCTGCAGTGTCGCAAGCACCCCGAACGCGCTGCCGTAGGAATGCGGGGACACGAAAGTCTCCCGGCCGTGGGCCTGCTCCCCGCACTTCATGATCATGGTTATCCCGCCGGTCTTGGCCACGTCGGGCTGGATCTGAGTCACACCTGCGCATTGCATATAGCGTGTGGCCACGTCAATGCCGTACACGTTCTCCCCCAATGCTAAAGGCATTCCGGACGCCTCAAACAGCTCGTTGAAGCATTCTGGCGAGTCATCGGAGAGCGGCTCTTCACACCACACGATCCCGTGGTCCGAAAGGACCGGCATCATCTCCTTGGCCTCGTCCATCGACCATGCCCTGTTCGCGTCCGCGTAAAGGACGAACGAGTCGCCGGCGACCGACCGAGCCTCCTTGATGACGCGAAGGTCAGCGTCGATGCCGAAGCCGACTTTAAGCTTTGCTGCGGTGAAGCCCTGCTCTAAGGCTCGTTCCATGAGCAACGTAACGTCGGACGGCCCCACCCCGCTCGCATAGACAGGCACCCGGGAACGGGAATCGGCGTGTAGGGTGCGGCCGATCGAGCGTCCAGCGATTTGGCTAGCCAAGTCCCACAGCGCCACGTCGACGGCACTGATTGCCTGCCACATCGGTCCTGGGGCGCCCCACTGGCGTCCCAGGGGTAGGAGGACCTCCTCCAGGCGCTCGATCACGCCGTCGCGATCGAGCGCGTCTGCCCCGACGACAAGTGGGGCGACGCCATGTCTGATCGTGGCCGCCCTCTCCGCGTAGGCCCAGCTCGGCCAGTTCACCCAGCTCTCCCCCCGGCCGACGTAGCCGCCGGCAGCGACGCTCACCAGGCACATCCGCCGGACCGTCAACGCCCCGAAGGAGACCTGCAGCGGGACGGGCGCCTCGAATACCCTCGCCTCGACGTTCTCAATGGTCAACCGCTGGGGAGCCGTCTCGCGAACCAAAGCCGAGGCTGAAGGGCTCATCGGTGGTTTCCTCTCATGTTTAGCGTCTTGCAGATCATTTGAGTCGTATGCCTCCTGCTAAAAGACCGCTAGCGGGTTAATGGGGCTGCCTGTGCCCCCCGACACTCTGAGCGGAGCGGCGACCAGCAGGAAAACCCACTGCTCAAACTCTTCGCTGACAGGGAGTACTTCGTCGAAGGAGACATTGTCAATGAGGGCAAGGCCGAAAGCGCGGATCACGCCGTGCACCGACCACGCAAGCGAGTAGCCGCTGGGTGCTAGGTCCATCATGTCCCAGAGGAGCACAGCGACGTCGTGGTCACGGAGGAACTCCATGCACGACACGTGCAGCCCAGGGCGGGTGCTTACCGCCGTCGGATCGACCCAGCGTGGGCCTAGTGTTTCCCACGGCTCGTTGTCCTCGTTCCACGCCGTCCGCCCTGAGTGGACGAGGACGGCGTCGCCGGCTTCGAGCGTTATCCGCCTTGACGACGCTATCTTGTCCAACTCGGCGCCAGTCACAGGTTCGTCCGGCGTAACATACCGGGTTCCTCGAAAGCCTGGCACGTCTAGGAGCACACCCCGGGTGAAAATGCCCGAACGCCACCGATCGATGTCGCCCCAGCGTGCGCCGTGCGGCTCAAGCACTTCCGACGTCGCTCGACCGTTCCAGACGGTGCCATCAACCGATATGTGGCAAAGCGCGTCGATATGGGTCGTCGAAAAGCCGTGATAGGACAGTCCGAAGTAGTCCATCGCGGCCAACGACCGCTCGTCGAGCTTATGAAGCGACACATCGCAACGGACAGACCCGGCCTCGCTCGCCTCGGAGGGCACCACCTTGCGGCTCAAGGTGACCGTCCGGCCGTGACGGACAAGCGACGCTGCAGCGACGCGTTTCTCGGGTGTAATCAGGTTGAGGCAGCCTAGCTCGTCGTCCGTGCCCCAGCGACCCCAGTTGGATCGTTGAACAAGAAAGCTCTCGACCTCGCCTTGAGTCGGGACTTGAGGCGCAACCATCCCGTTCTCAGCTCGCCGAAGCGCGGACGGCTAGCGACTTGTCGGGTCCTCGGTCAGCTCGTTCCACAACCTTGAACAAAGAAGTGACCTCTTCCTCACCCAGGCCGTCGTTGACCGCGGCCACGAGTTGCTGCAAAGCCGCCGCGCCTGTGGCGACGGGTATCGCCGTTCTCGCGGCCATCTCCACTGCTAAGCGGAGGTCCTTTGCGGCAAGAGCGACAGTGAACCGCGGCGCGAAGTCCCGTTCAATCAGCCACGGAAGTCGGATCTCGGCCTGACGGGACCAGGCGCCTGTATCCGGCAGCCCTGTAGCGAACGCGTCATCGGAGACCCCCCACCGCTTCGCCAGCGCGTAGCCCTCGCAAAGAGATTGTAGGTTCGCCATGGCAACCATGTTCTGTACCAGCTTGAAGGCGGCGGCTGCTTCCGGTGTCGACATGCGCAGCATCGACCCGCCGATCACCTCCAACAGGTGTTGCACTGAATCGATGGTCGCGTCGTCGCCGCCCACGAAGAGCGACGAAAGCCCTGCGGCCGCCTCGTCGACACCTCTGCCAACCGGGCAGGCGAGATAGCGCGCGCCGCGCTGCTCGACCATGTCACATACGCGCCGGACTGTGGCTGGATCACTTGTGCTCACGTCTATGCAGATGAGCCCCGGGCGATTGCGATCAAAGATTTCCTGGTAGACCGACAACACAGTTTCCGGCACCGGCAGGCTGGTGAACAGCACGTCGACTCCTTCAGCGGCATCAGGCGCAGAGGAGGCCGCCACAGCTCCGGCGGCGACAAGGTCCGCGACGGCCACCACAGTGGTGTCGAACACTCGAAGTGGGTACCCGGCTCGACAGAGCTGCTTGGCCATGCCACTACCCATCTTGCCGACTCCGACGAAGGCCACATTTGTAGTCACTAACACTCCATTCTTGGGGATCGTATGCGCGTGTTTGCGCTCTTACTAGCCGTTCCGACCAGGATCTCTCGCGCTGCTACGCACTCGAGCCGAGTGAACCCTGTCCAGCCGCTTTAACCTGCGCAACGACATCGCTGGGCGAAGTCGGGACGCCGCTGTCGACGAACTGGCTCAACGGCAGCACCTTCGGAAGGACACCGGCCCCATTCCAAACCTTCTGGTAGGTCGACACGTCGCTAGGTGGCACGTAAGACACGAGAAGCGGTAGGTCCGCAGTCAAAAAACTGCGCACCTGAGACGCGCTCTGCCCCGGGAAACTTGTCACCTGGTTGTTGTTGATCAGGTAGTTGACCGCTGCAGGCAGGTTGGCTGAATTGTGCAGCCAAACGTCTGTCTCCATTAGGGCCAGCTGCACTTCGTGGATAACCGTCGGGTGCGAGGCAATGTACGAGTCGGTCGCCCACAAGTACTGGTGGACCAGGTTCGAAACCTGGCGCAACGGCGAATTGGCAGGAAGGGCGTCGGGGGTGGTGACATTACCGGGGAACAGGGACGCAGTCACCGTGTCCTGGTCGAAAAGCACCACATCGTGGTCGACGTTGACTAGGCCGTAGGCTCCGGCCAGGGGCACCATGGCAGCGGCCACTCGTCCGGAGCTGAGCGCGGCCACAATGTTGGCCGGGATCGCGGTGGTCGACGCGTACTGGACGCGGCTAGGGCTGAGGTTGCCGGCATTTAGGATCATGTTTGCGTAGTAGTAGAAGGCGCTCCCAGGGCTGACTACACCGACGGGCTTGCCGGCGAGAGCCTGGAGGCTCGCTGGCCAGGTGCTGGGGAGGTGGGCGCTGCTCGATCCGATAAGGAGGCTTTGGTTGGCCTTCATCAATCCAGCAACAATTTTTAGCGGAGTCCCGCGGTCGAGCAAAGTTCCCCCATTTATCATGTCACCAGACGCGAACTGCAGGCTCCCTCCGTCGAGTGCGGCGAACGCTGGCGGCGCACCGCTGGTGGAGATTATATTTGCGTTGATTCCGTTTCGGGAAAAGAAACCCTCAGCTTTGGCCAGCACCAACAGCCACGTGTAGGCCGTGCCCTGGTACTCGTTGAAGCTGACCGTCGTCGTCGTCACAGAATTCGGCGACGTGCTCGCTGATGCCGGGCTCGAGCCAGCAGAGCTAGCCCTCGGGGAGCTACTGCCGCAAGCCGCCAGCGATAGGGCTAGTGCTGCCATGGCTGCCGCCACACGAGCTGCACCGCGGTCTCCCGAGCCGTAGTGGAATTCTAACGGATTGCGGTCGGACAGGTCTGTATTTGCTTGTTTGCGGATGAGCTTCATCGATATCGGTCCCCTCGGTTAGCCAGTATTCGTGGCGGTAGTAGCCGCTGGCAGCGGCAGGTTGTTCTTCATAACTTCTGTTCTCAACTGTTCGTACTCGGATTTATCGCAGTCCGGACGCCTTGGTTTTCGGGAGACGTCCGGTCCTACACACCCCCGGTGCCCGCTAGCTCAAAGGCTCTCCAGCGAAGCAAATAACGCTCGAGCCACCTCATTGCGCCCCCCAGGAGGACAGCGAGAAGTGCGAGCAATACGAGGGCGCCAAAGAAGTTCGTCGTCTGGAAGGTGTTGAGCGTTTCGGACAAGTAGCCGCCGATGCCCTGCGAACCTGTCAACATCTCGGCCACGACCGAGCCGAGGAAGGCATAAGTGAGGTTCAGCTGCAGTCCGGCGAAGATGGCGGGGGCGGCCGCAGGTAGCACGAATTTCCAAAAGCGAGTCGATCGGCGGGTGCCAAGTGTCCGTGCCAGCAGCAGGAGGTCACGGCTCGCAGACTGGAGGCCAGCGTAAGTGGAGAACGCGACAATGAAAAACCCGAGGCTCACGACTAGAGCGATGGCAGCTGTGTCGCCGAGACCAAACCAAAGGACGAAGAGCGGGGCAAGTGCAACGCGGGGCAAACTGTTGAACGCGTTCATAAGGGGTCGGGCAATCACGTCGACGGCTTTGAATTCCGCCATAAAGAAGCCCATTACCAGCCCTGCGATCGCGGCCAGGGCAAAGCCGACGAGCGTTGCGTAAAGTGTGGTGCCCATCAGTCCGACCAAGTTGCCCTTGCTAATTCCGTCCCAGAAGGCGGGGAAGAACTTACTTGGCTCGCTAACAAAGTTCGGGTTCAGTAGTTTGCCTCGCGCGACTATCTCCCACGACCCGAAGAGGACGACTACCGCAAGGAGTTGTGCCACATAACGCCATGGCGACCTAGTGCTCATGAAAGCATGCCGGGTCGTCAGGCCTGTTGGAGCTACCGGGGGCTTATCCCCGAGCGGCGCAGCCACGCCAGTTGTGTAACTAGTGCTTGACATCTGCGACCACCTCGTCCCGTAAGGATTCCCAAGCCTCTTCGTATAGCTGGTGGTAGCGCTCCTCTGCTTGCAACTTCACTACTGAACGCGGTCGGGGAAGGTCCACCTCGATGACCTTTTTTACGCGCCCCGGTCGACTGGTAAAAATCACGACGCGGTCACCCAGAGCCACCGCCTCGTGGAGATCGTGGGTGATTAGGATCACGGTGGCTTCCATGGTCTGCCACAGCTCCGAGAAGGTCTCCTGCAAAAGCATCTTGGTCTGAGCGTCGAGCGCCGAGAACGGTTCATCGAGCAATACGATCCTCGGAAGCGGTGCCAGCGTGCGGGCGATCGCTACCCGCTGGCGCATTCCCTGCGAGAGCTGAGCAGGGTATGCGCTTCCGAACGCGCTGAGACCGACTTTCGAGAGCATTTCAGTCGCCCGTTCCCGCCGCTTAGCCTTGTCGTAGCCGAATACTTCCATGTTCAACTCGACGTTCGCCTGGACAGTTCGCCACGGCATGAGCGAGTCACGAGCAAAGAGATAGCCAACCTGCCTGTTTCCTGCCCGTGGTGCCTTGCTGTCCACGAGGACCGTGCCCGCCGATTGAGTGACCAGGCCAGCGATAATATTGAGTAGGGTCGTCTTGCCGCATCCCGACGGGCCGACGATGGCGAGGAACTCGCCGGGGTTAACGTGAAGGTCGGTCGGCTCCAGAGCTCGTACGACGTTCCCGTCCTGACCGCCGAACCATTGTTCGACACCGCGTATGTCCACAGATGCCGTCGTGGGCGTTTGCGCATGATCACCGGGCGGGTGCCCGTTTGCTACCGCACTCATCGATTGCTCCCCGATGCCATTCCGATCTTCGAGATCGGAAGATAGAACATGCGAACTTTCACTGGCGCTTCTCCCCCTGAGTGTTAACAATGCTTCATGCTTCCCTCAAGACGATCCCGAAGGGTTGTGCCGTCATCGAAGGTCTGATCGAGGAGGCCGACTCCGCCAAGGACGCCACTGGCCCATCTTCCTTCCCTGGCGACCAGCTCGGTGGCGCTGTCGAGCACGCCGTCGACGTCCCCGGCAGGGACGACTACCAAGCCGTCGGCGTCACCGATCACCCAGTCACCAGGACTCACCGTGACAAGCCCAACTTTAAGGGGAACTCCGGCCTTCCCTGGCGACCGGAAGCCAGCACCCTTTGGCGTAGCGCCCCTAGCGAACACTTGGATTGGCCAACCAGCGAGGAGCTTCACATCTCGTACATAGCAGTCGGCAACGAGACCGACGATGCCTCGACGGACTGCTTCGGCCCCGGTAAGCTCACCAAAATAGGCCCAGTCACCGCCACCCTGGATCACGAGGACGTCCCCGGCGCTGCATTCTTCCAGGCCGCTTACGACACCGGAGACCGACCCCTCCTCGCACCAGGCTGTGCATACTGGTCCAAAAAGAATACCCTCGCCTGAGAGTCGTTGGATCCCCACCGGGAGAGCCCCCTGCTTCCCGCGAGCATCGAACACGCCGGAAGACGAGATGCCCTCGAAAACTCTCTTTCGCATTATCTCCACCATTGGCCGTCCATCCATTTCTCTAGTGGGCACGAGGAGCTCGAAGACAAATTCTGCTCACGACTCAAACCTTTTTTGGCTACAAGACCGTTGGCACTTCAGAAATATCCCCGACTTATCTGGACATCGTGCGTCAGCAGTGAGAGACTGTCAAGTAATGCGTTTCGATGAACGAAACGGCTCTTCGGTTCTCGAGCGAGCCTTCAACCTCTTAGGCGCTCTCGAATCGAGCGGCGCTGACCTACCCTTGGCTGACCTCTCTCGAAGGGCTGGACTGCCCAAACCCACCGCCTACCGACTAGCGTCGCAACTAGTCTCCCTCGGCGTCCTGACCCAATCGCCTGGCGGCTACTCGCTCGGCCCTCGAATGTTCGACTTCGGTAACGCCGTGTTCACCTACCGGAAGTTCCGCGAGTTGGCGATGCCATTCATGGGCGACCTCTACGAAGCTACCCGCCAGATTGTGAATCTCGGAACACGCGAGGGTCTAACGGTGCTCTACCTGGAGAAACTGACATCGCATAAGCCGTCTCCTGTCGAGACCGCCATCGGGTCGCGAAAGCCGCTGTATTGCACCGCCCTTGGCAAGGCTATGCTGGCATTCTCCCCAAAAGAGGTGGTCGAGGCCACCGTGAGCGATGGCCTTCGGCCATACACTCCGAGAACCCTCAGTGCACCAAACCTGCTAGCGGAGGAGCTCAGGCAGATCCGCAAGAACGGTTACGCCTTCGACAGGGAGGAGTATTCACTCGGGACGATGTGCGTAGCTGCGCCACTGCGCGGCCGCGATGGCGTGGCGTTCGGAGCCATCTCTGTCACCGGGAGAGCCGACAGTTGGGACCTCACCCGCTACGCGGCAGCGACGCGGGCCACTGCCCTCGCCTTGAACCGCTCGGTACTGCAGGCTGACAGCGCAGATATCGCCAAGCAGTTGCGAGCTCGGCAATAGGCTGGCGGAAGGAAGGAGCGAACATGTCGGGTAGCGCTCACCGCGAAAGACCAGGAATCGTAGAAGACGAGCCTCGGCCGGGCTGGTCAGCCGAGCATGCTCACCGGGCGGCGGAAATACTGGAGAGTGCCTGGCGGCGAGGAGCGCTGATCGACCGCCTTCCCGCCGGCTGCACGCCGGGATCGTTCGACGAGGGTTACACCATACAAGCGTCACTGGCCGAGCGAGTCGGGACAAGTTTCGGATGGAAAATCGCCGCGACGTCGTCTGCCGGGCAGCGACACATCGCCGTCAACCGCCCGCTCGCCGGCCGTCTTTTTACCCGCTACGTCATCGAGGACGGCGGCCGGCTCAGCGTGTCCGAGGGCAACATGCATATGCTTGTCGCGGAAGCTGAGTTCGCCTTCCGCATTGGTACGTCTCCTGCCTCTCCCGGCGGCAGAGCCCGAGATCGGGCCGCGGACCTGCACCTTGCGATCGAACTGCCCGACTCTCGGTTCGCCAGCTTCGTGACCGCTGGCGGACCCCAGCTCGTCGCCGACAATGCATGCGGCAGCCACTTCGTTCTCGGTCCGCCGGTACCGGGATGGAAGGACGCCGACTTGGTTGCCCAAGTGGTCTTCGTACGCGTGAACGGCGTAGATGTGGCGTCCGGATCAGGTCGAAACGTGCTGACAGGACCGCTAGACGCGCTCGACTGGCTCGCGGACGAACTGACCAGACACGGCGAGGGACTGAGACCAGGGGACGTAGTCACAACCGGAGTCGCCGCGCTCCCAGTCCCGATTTCGGCAGGCGATCTCGTGGTGGCGGAGTTCCCGTCGATGGGATCGGTCTCGGTCCGCCTCGACGCATGAGACCGAAGCGCGCCTGGTAACGCTGTAATGGCAATCGTTGGGATGATCCCGTGACGGTCGATCGGGGGCGCATCGATGACCTTCGCGCGAACACGCCGAAGCCCTTAGCCCTGCGTTTCACCTGAAAGCGAGGCGACGAACACAGTCATCTACATCAAATAAGTCAAATGGTCAGTCTGGATCCTCTCGTCGCCCTTGGCGCCACCCGGGCCCTTGTAAGCCTCCTTTCCACCTGGGAATCACGGCTAGTGGCGGAGGCGATCGCAGCCGGCGCCGTAAGCCCAATCAGGAAACTTCGAACAAGGGCTTGTTGCTAGCGACAGGTCCACGCGATCCGTCACGTCTCACCGGCACGTCTCACCGGCACGCCTTCACCTGGGATAATGCTGCGTGCGAATAGCAGTCATCGGAGGAGGAATAGCCGGCTTGACCGCCGCGTGGCTCCTAGGCGTAGAACATCAGGTGGTGCTCTACGAGGCGGCAGACTCCCTGGGCGGAAACGCCCGCTCGGTCCTTGTAGGACAACCGGGCTCCGAGATTTCGGCGACCCCGGGGGCCACGTTCATATTGCCGGGTGCATATCCCTACACCATGGCTCTTCTCAGACATTTTGCGGTGCCGCTGCGCCGAAACCCGGTGGGATTGACCGTCGTCGACGAGAGCCGATCGGTGCGCTGGGCGACACCCCGATTGAGGCGTCCGGCAGGAGTGGCCGAGCGCGGGGATGCGTCGGGATGGCTCAGGTTTCTGGCGGTAGCTTGGAAACTTGAGCGCAGCGGCGATTGGACCCTCACATGGAACCGCTTCATTGATGCGCTCGGTGTGAGCGACAAGTTCCTCCACGAAATCGCAGCGCCCATCGTGGCCGCCTTTTGGGGTTTGAGGCCTTCCGAGATCGGCCCACTTTCGGCCAGAGCGCTGCTTGCTTATGTGTCACGCCCGATGCCCGGGGCGAAGCGTTGGGTTCCAGGCTGGCCGGTCGAGTGCGCGGACGGCACAGGACGACTCGTGGAGGCCATCACCGCCGGGTTGAGCGCAATCGACATCAAACTTGATGTCGAAGTGAGGTCCGTCGTCGCCTCGGGGAGCTCCCTTGTAGTAGAGCAGGCGGAGGTAGGAGAAAGGTTCGACCGAGTCATATTGGCCGTTCCCCCCTGGACCGCCCATTGCCTGCTCGGGGACCCGACGCTACGAGACCTTGGTCGACTTCAGCGCACCCCAGCCCTCATAGCGCTTCATTGCGACGAGGCGATGCTGCCCAACGACCCCGCTCTGCACTCACCCGCGGTGGTGGTCGCAGGCGAAGGCAGGTCCCAGCTGACCACGATCGTCGGCCGTTGCGGGGCTTCGACGGTGTTGCGTAGCTGGATCACAAATGGAGGCGGACCCCGAAATGGGATCCTTTCGACAACTTCTTTCTCGCATGTCGCACCATCGATCGACCTTTTTCGTACCCAGGAGCGGGTCCGGGGTTGGCAAGGCACGCGAAACTGCTGGTTAGCCGGGTCATGGACTTGCGACGTCGACTCGATCGAGAGCGCAGTGCGCAGCGCCCTGTCGAGCGCCGAGGGCATCGACCCGTCCGCGTCGCGGGTCCGATGGCTAGCGCGAGTTTGAGCGGCATCGTTGCGTGCGATGCACCCGGTGCGCCACGGCACGGCACGGCACGGACCTGAGCCGAGGCCAACTGCTGGTACGGCTGGCGTTGGAGGGGCACCGCTTAGCCGAGCGCGCCGATGAAGAGCGCCATCAGCGCCGACTCGAAGCACTGCGCCAGCACAGCGGCGCGTTTACGGGCGCGTACGGACCTCTCTACCTTCAGAAGATGCGAGAGGAATGGCCGGCGAGATAGTGCTCGACGGCAGCATCCTCGTCACCTACTTCGACGGCGAAGACGAGCACCCACCACGCAGCGAAAGCCCTGTTGGCGAGAGAGATCAACGACGATGGCCGTCGTCGGCCGGGCAGGCGTTGCGGGGCCCGCAAGAATTACTCTTCGGGTCATGCACGGGAATGATCCTGCGATCGCGCTGCTCGCGCGCACGGGATTTGTTTCCCTCGGGCAAACGACATACGTTGGCTAATCCTGTGATGGCGAGCTGCGAATGGCGCTCGAACTCGGTGGCCTCGGCGTCTACCGCCTGCTCGCCTGAACAGTCCAACCCTGAGCAAACAAGGCCTGAATACGCCAAGGAGGTGTCGTGAAAAAGAATCGGTCGGTTCCCCCGTCGACGGTGGTTCCTATTCTCGCGTACCCGGACGTGACCACTGCAGTCGCCTTTCTGACAGCCGCGTTCGGCTTCGTGGAACGCACGCGTATCGGTGAGGACCACCGAGCCCAGATGGCAGTCGGTTTCGACGGGGCGGTGATAGTGGCCGATATCGCCAGTGATCGCAGCACCCCGGAACAGAGTGCACACCCTCACATGATCCGGGTGCGAGTCGATGATGTAGAAGCTGCGTTT
>JAKBBS010000248.1 GCA_021808425.1 Actinomycetes bacterium | reverse complement strand
CAGGGCAGACAGGGAGTCCACCGTCGTGGCCGAACGTATGCCCTCGTCGATGCTGACCGTCACAGGATCGCCTCTGCGCTGTTGGATCTCCACAGGCACTATCTCCGAGGCGAAGCGCCCTTCTTTGGTGGCGAGCGCCGCGCGTTCGTGGGATGCGGCTGCGAACTCGTCCTGGCGGAGGCGCGTCACCCGCTCGAACTGACCCATGTACCGTTCGCTGTCTGCGCCCATGGCCTCGTGGCTGCGGGCGTCCTCGAGACCGTCGTACATGAGAGCGTCGCGAAGTTCTCCTCCCCCCAGGCGGTAGCCCTGACGGGCCCCTGAAAGCAGGTGCGGGGCGTTGGTCATGGATTCCATGCCCCCGGCGACCACGATGTCGGCATCACCCGCTTTGATCATGAGGTCGGCTTGGTAGATGGCGTTGAGGCCCGAAAGGCAGACTTTGTTGACGACCGTCGCAGGCGTCGCCATGGGGATTCCGGCGCCGATCGCTGCCTGTCGGGCTGGAACCTGCCCGGCGCCCGCCAGAATCACCTGGCCCATGATCACGTAGTCGACGTCGGTAGGCTCGACGTTCGAGCGCCTGAGCGCTTCCTTGATCGCCACTGAGCCGAGGTGCGCGGCGCTCAGGCCGGCCAAGGCTCCCGACAGCTTGCCGATCGGGGTGCGGGCGCCCGCCACAATTACAGATTCAGGCATGAAAACCTCCTACAAGAACAATATCGGCCGGCCGGCGTCGTCTTCGATTCGTCGCCACCGAGAGTCGGCTAGGAGCGGAGTTCCCTCGGCTAGGAGCGAGGTTCCCTCGGCAGTCCGAGGGCTTTCTCGGCGAGGGTGTTGCGCTGCACCTCGTCGGTTCCTCCTCCAATCGACATGGCTCGGCAGTTGAGGACCTGGTACGAGAAATAATCGCGGTCCGCGTCGTCTGGCTCCCAGGAAGCTCCGCCGGACAGGGCCAGCCGGTGGGCGAGCTGGGCGGCCGCGCGACCCTGCCGTGTCCGCCACAGCTTACCGATGGACGGGTGCACCGACCGGCGGCCGAGCCATCCCATGATCGTCTCGCCGCTGTAGAGACGGGCAAGGTCTTGGCGCACGAGGGGATCGTCGCCTCGTTCCCGGGCGCGCGCCAGGTCGGCCAGCTGAGCGACGGGTATCGGGACACGACCACCCTTGATATGCGCGGATGCCTCCCGTTCGACAGACGACGTTCCGGTCGCGACGCGTTCGTAGCCGAGCAGCGCGACGGCCGCCCGCCACCCGTCGTTGACGTCGCCTACCACCCAAGATCGTGGTATCCGGGCGTCGTCGAAGAACACCTCGTTGAAATCCGCAGCGCCGGTCATCTGACGCAGGGGCCGTACCGTCACGCCGGCTTGTTCCATCGGGAGAGCGAACATCGTGATGCCACGGTGCTTGGGTGCTTCGGGGTCGGTGCGGGCGAGCAGGATGCCCATTTGGCTGTGCTGCGCCCCGGAAGTCCAAACCTTCTGGCCGTTGACCACCCACTCGTCGCCGTCGGCAACCGCGCTCGTGGAAAGCGATGCGAGGTCCGAGCCGGCGCCGGGTTCGGAGTACAGCTGGCACCAGATCTCCTCTCCTGACAGGCCAGGTCGCAGGAAGCGGCGCTTGACGTCTGGCGACGCAAGGTCGCGGATTATCGGAAGCGCCATCCTTGCGCCGATTGCGAAGACGTCTTCCTCGGGGGGGAGGCGGCCTCGGCTCTCCTCCTCGTAGACGGCCAGGTCGGCGGGGTCGGATCCGTGGCCGCCGAACTCCGCCGGATAGCCGAGCCCCCCGAACCCCGCTTGGTAGAGGGCCTTTCGCCAAGCCCGGGCGCGCTCAAGACGACCCTTATGCTGGGCGAGGGTCTCAGGTACGATCAGGTCGAAAAATTCCCGCACCTTCTCGCGCAGGCTCGCCAGTGCTGACGCCCGTGGCGAATCGCGCACCTCATCCGCACCCGCGTCGGGTGGGTCAGCCGACCGCATGCAGGATCTCCTCGAAGCTTCGCGCAGCCCCGTCGCGCAACGCTCTCTTCACCGAAACCACCACAGTTCTGTCACCGCCGGCGAGCGTCGATGCCAGCTCGCGCGATCTTGCGAGCACCCGTTCGTCGGGCACCACGTCGAACGCCAAGCCGTCAGCGAGAAGTTCTGATGCGCTCCTGCGATGGCCGCCGAGCACAAGCTCTGTGGCGCGGCCGACACCGTGTTTGTAGAGAAGCCACGCAGTGTTCATCGGCGCCAGTCGACCCATAGCCAGCTCGGGGACCGATAGGAACGAGCTCTCCCCGGCTACCAGGAAATCACAGGCGAGGGCGAGCGAAGCCCCGGCCGCAACCGCAGCGCGTTCAAGCGCTCCGACGATCGGGACCGGGAAGGTAGCGAGGTCCCGGTGCAGCGCTGCCCAGCCTGAGGAGAACTCGTGTCCGCCGGGGGGTTCGCCCAGATCTAGCCCTGAGCAGAACGTCCCGCCCTCGCCTCGAAGCACGACGGCAGTGGTTGAAACGTCGTCGGCGAGCTCGGCGAACGCCACCCGGAGTAGTTCGACGGTGTCCGCGACGATTGCGTTGCGTCTATGGGGCCGGTTGAGCACCACCTCTGACCAAGCGCCGTGGGACTCCACTCGGACGATGCGGTCTAGAGGTACCGTTAACACCGATCATTATCATAACGTCAACTCTCAGTGGTTGCAGGTTCGTCAGCCGAGAAGACCTAATTTATTCCCCTGGGGGTTGGAGGGACCGGAGCGCACGCTCGAAGACGACGGTGAACTGGTCGTCGAGGGCTCCAAGCTCTATGCCGAGCTCTGCGGCGAACGCCTCGCGATAGAGGACGTATCCGTAGACGGACGTGACCAGAAAAGAGTGCACGGCTCGTACGTCCAGGTTCGGATCCAGCTCGCCCGACGTGACTGCGCTTCGTAGCAAGCTCTGGGTGTGATCCCGAAGGGGCATCATCCTCATCCGTTCCGTCCCGTCGATCAGAAGGAGCGTCCGAAGCTTGATCGTCTCCGGATCGCCGATGAGCACCTGAAGCAGACGCAACTGGCCGGCGATAAGCGGAGTGCGATCCACATGGCGCAGCTGTTGTAACGACCGTTCGCCTCTTCGACGCAGCGCCTTGCGCAAGAGCTTTCCCCTCGAACCGAAGTAGTGGTACACCAAGCCGCGGTTGACTCCCGCCTCTTCGGCGACCTCGCGCAGGTTGAGACCGGCGAGCACACCGTCGCGCGCCAGCAGTGCCATAGCCGCGTCCTCTAGAGCGGCCTCCGTGGCCGCCCGGCCGCCCGACTGCTCTCGGTGGGCTGATGAGATTCCGTCGTCTGCTGCCTGGGCTACGTCTGCTCTCGCCATGCCGCCAAGTATGACGTCAACGCAACGCGGGATGTGGACATTGACGGGGGCGAGGGCTGGCGTGTTAAAGTCAGGGCCTAGCGGAACGCTAAACATGGGAGGAGCGCCGTTGACCGGCAATGCCTACGCGGACGACCTACTCCTTAGGTCGGCGAAACTTGTCGATGACGGTTGGGACGGTGGGTTCAGCCCGAGCCAGTCGAAGGAAACGAACCCGATCGACGCCGGCCTGGCCGACTTTGGCGGAGGGGTCGCCCTGGTAGCGTCGTTCTCGCACGTCGTAGCGCTCGCCGGTTCGACAGGATTGACGTTGGTCGACACCTCTCTGGCCGCACTCGCAGGGGCAGTGCAGAACTCGCTTGCCTCCTGGTCGCCGGACCCGGTGGACACGATCATCTACACCCATGGGCACGTCGACCACGTGGGGGGCGCCCCACTGTTCGTGAAGTCCAACGCCGACGCCGGTGCGCGCCGACCGCGGGTGGTCGGCCACGCAAACGTGGCCCCACGCTTCCAGCGCTACGACGTCACAGAGGGCTACAACAGCCGCATCAACGCACGGCAGTTCCGCGGCCGCCGCAGGCTCGGCATGGATTCTCCCGACGAGCAGGCGAGAAGGTGGGGTGTCGACTGGGTGTGGCCCGACGTCAGTTTCGTGGATCGCCTCGCTTTGGACCTGGGCGGCCGTGAAGCTGTCCTGTTCCACGACAAAGGTGAGACGGACGACCACGCATGGGTGTGGCTTCCTGAGCAGCGGGTGATCTGCGGAGGCGACTTCCTCACTTGGGTGTTCCCGAACGCCGGGAACCCGCAGAAGGTGCAGCGCTACCCGGCTGAGTGGGCTCGGGCGATGCGGGCGATGGCGGCGCTCGAACCCGAGCTGTTCCTACCGGCGCACGGTCTGCCTATCGAGGGTCGCGACCGGATCCACCGGGTGCTCATCGACGTGGCCGAAGCGCTCGAATCGCTCGTATCCCAGACATTGGAGCTGATGAACTCGGGCGCAACCCTCGACGAGGTCCTGAACACAGTCCGTCTCGCTCCCCGCCTTGCCGAGAGGCCTTATCTGCAGGCCACCTACGACGAGCCCGAGTTCGTTGTCCGCAACATCTGGAGACTCTACGGCGGCTGGTGGGACGGGGATCCGTCGCATCTCAAGCCGGCGACGTCCGTGGAGAGCTCAATCGAGCTTTCGAGTTTGGCCGGGGGGGCGCAACGCCTGGCCGAACGAGCAGCGCAACTGAGCGCCGACGGCCAGCACCGGCTCGCATGCCATCTGATAGAGATCGCGGCAAAGGGTGAGCCCACCAACGCGTCGGTGCACGCAGTGCGATCGGAGGTATACCGCCGCAGACGTGACGGGGAGCTGTCGCTCATGGCGCGGGCGATCTACTCGGAGGCCGCGGAACGCTCCGCGGCGATATCGGGCGTCGTGAGCGCTGCGCCCGACGGCACCGCGCCCGACGGCACCGCCCCCGGAGAACCGTGACCGAACCCACTCCGGCGGAGTCTCGGCGGGACAACGTCCGATCTCTCGACCGTCTCATGTTCCCGAAGCGT
>JAKBBS010000032.1 GCA_021808425.1 Actinomycetes bacterium | reverse complement strand
AGATGATGATAATCACCGAGGCGATGATCCAGGAGATGATCACCGCCGGGCCCGCGAGCGTCGCGGCCGTCAACGCGCCGAATAACCACCCCGATCCGATGATCGAGCCCTCCGACGCCCAAATCAGATCGAAGAACGAGGCGTCACGTTGCATCCCCTCGAAATCGAGTGAAAGCTCGTTGCCCGATCTTTCTGAAATTGCCATATATAACCCCCAGCTAGTGAGAATGTTTTGAACTTCGTTGTCCAAGCCCGACAGGACATCGCCGAGAACTCTTGATACCCTCAGGAGCCGTTAGTGTGCTTTCGAGCTGGCGGCAAAGTTAGCACGCCGCACTGACCGATCGACGGATTCGCCGTTAACAGGATGTGAAGCTTCGTTGGCTCGCCGAGCAAGCGTCGTGGACGAACGTTTCTTCGGCCCGTGGCTGTTGCCGAATTTTCCTGAATCGGATGGTATGACGCCATCTGAAGCCGAAACCGTGGTGACGAGTCCCAGGTCAGGTCTAACATCGGATTGACCAAGGCAGCGTAAGTCGAGCGGGAGCGAGAAGTGGCCGACACCCGTAGGGATATGCAAGGTCAGGTCCCCACGACGATCACAGCGGCGCTTGACTTGGTGCCCTTTGCCATGCTCATCACCGACAGCTCGGGTTCAGCGCTGTCAGTGAACCAGCGTTGGTGCGAACTGTCCGGGATCGGCTACGAAGCGTCGCTCGGTTCCGGCTGGCTGGATGCGTTGAGTACCGAGACACGGCCGAGGCTCCTCGCGAGCCTCCGCGAGGTAGCCGCTCACTCCGCAAACTTGAGTGAGGACCACCAGATAGGCCGGCCGCAGAACCGTCGTTGGGTTCGATGGTGGATCAGCCGCCACGCGGTGGCTGGCGTGTCGATGCTCGCCGTGGCGGCAGCCGACGTCGACGACGACTACGCCCGCCAGGCGGATCTCTATCACCTCGCAACGCACGACCCGCTCACCGGACTGTTCAACCGACGTCATTTCATGGAGGCCATAGACCAGGCGCTGCTTCGAAACCAGCGCTCTGCGCACCGCGTCGGTGTCGTCTACGTCGACCTCGACGGCTTCAAGGGTGTGAACGACCGGGCCGGCCACGCCATGGGTGACCGAGTCCTGTCCGCAGTCGGAGCAAGGCTGCGTCACGCTGTGCGCTCTGCCGACCTCGTAGCGCGCATCGGCGGGGATGAGTTCGCTGTCCTCTGCGAGGGCCTGGGCGAGGAGGAGCAGGCGGAAGTGGTTGCGAGTCGGATCGCGTCTGCGCTAGCAGACTCGGTCGAGCTCGAAGGCGAGCGATGGGCGGTTACCGCCTCCGTAGGAGCTGCCGTTGACCTCGAAGGGCACCTGTCGGCGAGCGAGCTGATCGATCGCGCCGACCGCGCGATGTACTCGGTGAAGCACTCCCGTCGAGGCCCACAACGGATGGCGTCGCCGGGGCTACCAACTGCTTTGGGTAGTTCCGATGTGCGTATTGCCCCGCTCGCAGGGCCCGCCACGCTAAGGCCGCCCGTATCGCCGGATTCACCGCCGGAGCGACGTGTCGCAGACCGCCGCGCAGGCGGCTCTCGATCCGAAGGCGGCAGCGTCCTCGCTGACGCGGCCGCATCCTCGAGGCTAGGGCCGACCGTCGGATCCGGGGAGCGGCTGTCACTTCTAGACGGCATAGCGGCGCTCAAGGAAAGCATCGAGTCCTTGCGCACGGCGCTCGAGAAGCTCCTTGCTTCTGGCAGGAGGTCATCCGACTGGATTCCAGCGGAAGGTGTTCAACCATAGGTTGACATGAAATAGCCTATACGGCTAAGGTAGTCCCGCAGGGCACCTCGGATGTGACTGGGTTTCGGCGCCGCCCACTTCGAAGCGACGAGGGAGCGCCAGATGGACTCAGACTGTGAATACGAGAAAGCCGACGCTGCGGTGGTCACCGGCAGTCGAACGACTTCCAGTGGCACTTCAGCGGGATCCGACCGTCAGGACACCTTGAACGAGATCGCCCGTTGCCTTCTCCGTCGACACCTGCGCCGAGCCCGTGCGAGCGGGCACCCGGTACTAGCGGAGCTTCGCCTTCCCGAAGGCGAGCTCATCCTTGGCGAATCAGCCGGATTCGGCGAGCTTCTTCTCGACGAGTACACCGAGCTCGTGGGGTACAGCGCTCTTCCGCACTCAAACGCCATCGCCGTTGTGGCCACGGGCAACATACGGTCTCTCGATCCTTCCGTGGAGCCGTCCGCCGACCTCACATCGCTCGGGACCGGCCGTGTCGAGCTTGCGTGCGTCGTTGCGCGCTGCGGCAGCGTCGGTTGGTTTGCGACTGCAGGCCTGAGCCCGGCTGGTCTTCCAGCACCGAGCGAGGGGCGCCTCCTTGACTGTCTCAGACGCGCCGTCGGAGTACCTACGCCGCATCCGACCGCGTGGCCTTCGATTCTCGAGGCACCCATTTGGGTGGCAAACATCCGAAAGCTCGCCAACCGCCGTCACCACAAGCTATCGTGGTCCGAGGCGCTGCAAGCGGTTCCCAGCCTGCCTTCCTACTGGTATGAGCTGCCGCCAGCAGGCCGGGCACCCGGAGGCTCCAGCAATGCCTGGGAACTGCTTCGCCTCGATGCAGCAAAGGCGCCAGTGCCAATCGAACTGCAGTCGCGCTCGCCTGGCCGCCTTCGGCAAACATTCCCGGAGGAAGCTTGCCCCTGGCTTCCGTGTTCCGCTGTCGCTGCGTGGATGGACGCCGGCGTGGTCTCACGATGGGTGAAAGACGTCATCCCGCCACCTCATGCTCTTGCGGCCTCGGTCACTGACGTGCTCACTGCGGGCGCCTCCCGGCGTCTCGGCCACCGTCTCAATGCAATTCTCGCTTGACCGAGCCCATGTGGATCTCGTACGAGTGGGCGCAGAGGGAATCGAACCCACGACCTCATGCGCGTCATGCATGCGCTCTAACCGACTGAGCTATGCGCCCGCTCTTGTGAAGGAGATGTTATCAGGGTCCGAAGTTGTCATTCGGGTACTCGTTGTTGATGACGAAGAAGGACCCGCGAATCGTCCCCGCAAGTGTTGACTTCTGGCGGGCGAACTTGAACCGCTCAGCCAACTCCGCCGGGACTTCCATGCCTTCGGAGAGTTTGAACCCGACGGCGCGCTTCTTCGGGTCATCGATTGTGTAGAGGACATTGATCGATAGACCGCTTTCGTAGAAGACGTAGTCCCATCGGATGTTCGCGACCTGGAAGCTTGTCGCCTCGAGCGGGCGAGAAGCTATTTGTATGTCGCGCTCTTCTTTGAGGATCCGGGTTACCCGTTCGAGCGTCGTGTCCGCGGCGCTGGCTGCTTCGACGGTGAAGGCATGGTTGTACTTGTTGTGGAAGTAGCGCGCCTCGTTCGCCCGCAAGCCTGCGAGTGCAGTCGCAACAGGCGACGACTCGAGCCCCACAGTCGACACCGTCTTGAAATCCACGGTATAGGACATCCCGCTAACTCTAGCTTGCAGAGCTCCGCCCGAAAATCCATCAGAGTCGGGCCACGCCGGTCTGTCAAACGGCACTGTTGTACATCGATTGATACTTTATACATGCTATAGCTGCATAAAGTATCAATCGTTTTTTCGAGACGTCTCGGAGCGCCGCCAAGCCACGAAGGCGCCAAGCCACGAAGGCACACGGCCGCACCGATGAAGCCACAGGAACACAACTCAGAGGCGGCGAGCGGAATCGAACCGCTGTACAGGGCTTTGCAGGCCCTTGCCTAAACCACTCGGCCACGCCGCCAGGCAGACCACCCTAGTCTATTCCCCAGACCCCTCTCCCAGCTCCGATAGAACAGTCCGTCGCATGCCGAGCGAAACGAGCCGCTGCCAGCCTCATGCCCCTAGCCGCCCTTGCCGTACTCGAAACGAGGCAGCGAATCATCCTCGGTGTGGCCGCCCTCTTGACGGCCATCGCCGGGGCGACAGTCATCGCCGGCTCCAGCGCTGTCGTGCGATTCACGTTCGCCGGCCTCGCACTGGCGGGCACGGCAGCCGTGGTCGGGGAGGCGATCGACGCCGTCGGCGAGAAGGTAGGTCCCGCTCCGACCGGGTTGCTGCAATCTACGCTTGGAAACCTTCCCGAGCTGTTCGTGGGGATCTTCGCATTGCAGAAAGGCCTGACCGGGGTGGTCCAGGCAGCCCTAGTCGGGTCCGTCCTCGCCAACAGCCTGCTTGTGCTTGGCCTTGCATTCGTCGTGGGCGGCCTGCGCCACGGCACCCAGCGCTTCGACCCTGAACTGCCGCGTCTCATAGCGTCGATGCTCCTGCTCGTCGTCGCTTCGATGCTCGTGCCCACTCTGGCGCACAGCCTCGGCTCGCCGGCAGCGGCGCACAGCGCCACCCTGTCGAAGGGTCTCGCAGTCATCCTTCTCGTCGTCTACCTGACCAGCATCCCGTACTTCCTCCGGCACTCGCCGACGGCGTCGACGCCGTCCGCCGGCGACCGGCCGGCCAGGGACTCAACCTGGCCTCTGCCGTTGTCCATCGGAGTCCTCGCCCTTGGGAGCGCCGCGGCAGCCGCCGCCGCTGACTGGTTCGTGGGGCCGCTCGAAACAGCGACCAAGACCCTGGGTCTGACGCAAACCTTCACCGGACTCGTGGTGGTGGCTATCGCCTCGAACGCGGTCGAGAACGCCGTCGGTATCCGCTTCGCGCTTCGCGCAAAGCCCGAGTACGTCATCAGCACCACCCTCAACAGCCCTCTGCAGGTGGCTCTCCTGCTGACACCTGTCCTGGTTCTTCTGAGCTCCGTGGTAGGGCCGACCCCGCTGACGCTCGTCTTCCCACCGCTCCTTGTCGTGGCGCTCGGCGTGTCGACCCTCGTGGTCACCGTCGTCATCTACGACGGAGAGTTCACGTGGATCGAAGGGGTCGCCCTCATCGCCTTGTACGCCATACTCGGTGCTGCGTTTTGGTGGGGCTGAGACGCGAGACGCTCGGCCCCTCGATATCCCCGCGGTGTGGCCCAGCCGCTAGCTTGGGCGCCTTGAACACAGCACCGATACTCCCAGGCGAGGCGTACCCACTCGGAGCAACCTTCGACGGGCTGGGCACGAATTTCTCGATCTTCTCCCAAGCGGCCGAAGCTGTCGAACTGTGCCTCTTCGAGCTCGACGGCAGCGAGGCACGCTTCGAGCTACCCGAGGTTGACGCCTACTGTTGGCACGGCTACGTGGAGCACGTTGAACCGGGGCAGCTCTACGGCTACAGAGTCCATGGACCCTACGACCCCGGGCGCGGACTGCGCTGCAACTCGTCGAAGCTTCTGATCGATCCGTACGCGAAAGCTCTCGAAGGTGAAGTCCAGTGGGGCCAAGAGCCCTACAGCTACAAGCTGGGCGGCGACGACTTTACGATCGATACGAGCGACTCGGCGCACGTCATGCCGAAGGCGATCGTCGTGGACTCGGCTTTCGACTGGGGCTCGGACCACCCGCCCAAGCACCGCTGGGCGGACACGGTGATCTACGAGGCTCACGTCCGCGGTTTGACGTGGAGGCATCCTGACGTGCCGGCACACCAGAGGGGCACGTTTGCGGGGCTGGCGCATCAGTCGGTGATCGAGCATTTCACCAAACTCGGCGTCACGGCAGTCGAGCTGATGCCGGTCCACCAGTACGTTCACGACCGTCGCCTCGTCGATCTCGGGCTACGCAACTATTGGGGTTACAATTCGATCGGCTACCTGGCCCCCCACAACGGCTTCGCCTCGCGACCCGGGCACCGGGTCGTAGGCGAGTTCAAGTCAATGGTGAGGGCACTGCACCGCGCCGGCATAGAAGTGATCCTCGACGTCGTCTACAACCACACTGCCGAGGGCGACCATATGGGCCCCACCCTTTCGTTTCGAGGTATCGACAACCCCTCCTACTACCGCCTCGTCGACGGGGACCCGCGTCACTACAACGACTCGACCGGTACCGGCAACACCCTCAATGTGCGGAACCCCCAGGTGTTGCAGATCCTGATGGACTCGCTGCGCTACTGGGTGCTCGAGATGCACGTCGACGGGTTCCGTTTCGACCTCGCAGCATCGCTCGCACGGCAGTTCCACGAGGTAGACCGCCTCTCGGCGTTCTTCGACCTGATCCACCAGGATCCGGTGGTGAGCCAGGTGAAGCTAATCGCCGAACCGTGGGATGTGGGCGACGGAGGTTACCAGGTGGGCAACTTCCCGCCGCTTTGGTCCGAGTGGAACGGCAAGTACCGAGACACTGTCCGCGATTACTGGCGCCAGGGCGGGACTCCGATCGGGGAGCTTGCTGAGCGTCTGACTGGAAGCTCCGACCTCTACCAGGCAAACGGCCGAAGCCCTTTTGCTTCCATCAACTTCGTCACCGCCCACGACGGGTTCACTTTGGCGGATCTCGTGTCCTACAACGACAAGCACAACGAGGCGAACGGCGAGGACGGCCGCGACGGGACCGATGACAACCGGTCGTGGAACTGCGGAGCTGAAGGACCCACCGACGACGAAGCGGTGGAAGCGCTACGCCGCAAGCAGGTACGCAATCTGCTCAGCACTTTGATGCTCAGCCAAGGTGTTCCAATGCTCCTCGGCGGCGACGAGTTCGGCCGGACCCAGCACGGCAACAACAACGCCTACTGCCAGGACAACGAAACGTCATGGTATGACTGGGAGCACATGGACGCAGAGCTGCTCGACTGGACACGGCGATTGATCGGCCTTCGTCGGGAGCACCCGGTATTCAGGCGTCGCCGCTTCTTTCAGGGCAGGCCGCTACGGGGATCGACACAAGTGGAGAAGCTCCCCGACATAGCGTGGTTCCGTCCCGACGGCGCCGAGATGGGTGACTCGGACTGGACCGTCGGCTACGCAAAGTCTCTCGGTGTGCTCCTGAATGGCAGCGCAATCCCTGATCCTGACGCGCATGGCCGGCCGGTGCTCGACGACTCCTTCTTCATAGTCTTGAACGCTTGGGACCAGGAGCTCGACCTCACGCTACCCGAGGCCCGCTGGGCGTCTCACTGGAAAGTCGTACTGGACACCGCCGGAGCGTCGCCCGCCGAGGGGTCGCCTCCATTGCTTGGAGCCGCCACCCGCCTGGCAGTCACAGGCAGGTCCGTGGTCGTACTTCAGAGCGTTAACGCACCCGCTTAGCTACACCGAGCAGCGCTACGCTTCTGCCGCAGCCCATCCGCCGCAGCCATCTTTCATCCCCAGCCACATTTCATCCCCCGAAAGTGGCAAGCCAGGACGGCTTCCCGCTCGCCATGAGCACCGGGTTCGTCTCCTTTACCGCCGCCATCGTCGCAGCAGACGCCGGCGAGTAGCGGTGGCCGGGGTAGAGAACAGTTGTGTCAGCAAGCCCGGCAAGTCTGCGTAGGCTGTCGTACATTGCGTCGGGGTCGCCGCCCGGCAGATCCGTCCGACCGCACCCGGACAGGAATAGCGTGTCGCCCGCAACCAAACGACCGTCGACCAGGAAGCACTGACTGCCAGGTGTGTGACCTGGCGTGTGCAGCAGTTCGACCTCCACTTCACCCACAGTCACCTGGTCGCCGCCGTGATGGCCGACCACGTCCCCGGGATCCAGGCCCGTCACCCTGCAGATCGACATCACCTCGTTGGCGTTTGCGTGAACCGGCACGGAGACCGTCTCGAGCAGGTGCGCAAGGCCTTCGATGGAGTGGCCCATCATCGACCCGCCCACGTGATCGGGGTGGTGGTGGGTTGCGAGCACCCCGACAAGGTTCATCCCGTCGGCGTTTGCGACCGCCAGAATGTCATCCACGGAGTAAGTGGGATCTACGACCACAACCTCGGACGTGGACCTGTCGCCAACGAGGTAGGAAAAATTGACCATCTGGGCTGCCAGTCCGTCGCCCTGCGCGTGGTCGCGTCCAGATAGGAGTTGCCTGAAATAGAGACGGTCGTCGTCTTTCACCCCCACGACGCTAGCGCCAACCGCGTTCGCGCCTCGGCCTCGCCCGGCAAGAGTGGAATAGTTGCGTGCACAACAATGTTTTTGTGTCCATAGGGCACCCAGCCGGGTCGCCCGACGCTGAGGAGAGGAAGTCCGTATGCCTGCTGTAACAGTCGAGGACATGTCGGCATTGTCGAAGCTTGAAGTCGATCCGCTAGCCAGGGCGAGAGAACCGAAGAAGCGAGTGAGCGCACCGAGCGGCCTCGAAGGCGAAGGGTTCCCTGTACGACGGGCTTTCGCAGGCGTTCCGACCGAGCTTCTCGATCCCTTCGTCCACATGGACCAGATGGGCGAGGTGGACTACGCCCCAGGCGAGCCGAAGGGAACGCCGTGGCATCCGCACCGTGGCTTCGAGACCGTGACCTACATGATCGACGGCACCTTCGAGCACCGCGACTCCACGGGTGGAGGCGGCCTCATAACAAACGGCGACACACAGTGGATGACCGCCGGTTCGGGGATCCTGCACATCGAGCGGCCCCCCGAGACGCTCGTTGCGTCAGGCGGCCTCTTCCACGGCGTGCAGCTCTGGGTGAATTTGCCGTCCAAGCAGAAGATGGTCGACCCTCGCTACCAGGACATCCGCGCCGGAAAGCTTCCCCTGTTCGCCTCCCCGGACGGCGGCGCCCTGATCAGGGTGATCGCTGGCGACTTCGCCGGCACGAGTGGCCCCGGTATGACACACACCCCGATCGCATTGGTCCACGCCACTCTCGAGGAGGGAGCCCAACTCGCGCTTCCGTGGGACAGCGGATTCAACTCGCTCGTGTACGCGCTCGGCGGGAGCGGGACGGTCGGCTCGGGGTCTGAGGCGGCGCCGCTTCAAAGCGGGCAGTTGTGCGTGCTCGGCGACGGGGACTTCATAGAGGTCCACGCGGACCGCCGTATCGTCGGGCCTCGCAGGTCCCTCGAAGTCCTGCTCCTCGGCGGACGTCCTATCAACGAGCCTGTGGCGCACTACGGGCCGTTCGTGATGAACACCCGGCAAGAACTTGCCCAGGCCTTCGAGGACTTCCAGCACGGTCGTATGGGTGTCATCCCAGCGCACTAGAGACCCGGAACACTTAGCTTTGACAAGCACCGGACTTCCGCACTGGTGACGAGCTCAGGGTGCTTGCAAGCGCCACACTGTAGAGGTGAGCCACGAACACGGTTCAGGTCAGAAGTGTCAGGCGCTGTCACTATCGGACCTGGTCAACCGCACGGGAGTGCCGGCGTCGACTATCCACCACTACCGCAGGTCGGGTTGGATACCTGAACCGCTCGTGATTTCGGGCAAGCGGTTCGAGTACGACGAGCGCCACGTCGACGCGATCCTCGAGCTGAGGGCAGGGTCGCTGTCCCCCGCCGACTCCGCCGACAGGCTGGTCGCGGCTGCTATAGAAGCGTTTCGGACCCGAAGCTTCTCCGAGGTGTCCGTCAGCGACATAACAGCCGCGGCACATATGGCGAAAGGAAACTTTTACCGTCACTTCCCTTCCAAAGAGGCGCTCATCACTGCCTGCGTCGAGACTCTGGTAGACGACACGGCGGCACGCCTCGAATCGGCTCTGCAGTCTCTCGGCGGGGTCGACCAGCTTCGCGACGATGCAGACAAGACAGCTCTCGTTCTCGGATTCGTGCTAGCCGACGTCCTGCCGCTGCTCCTTGAGATCGGCGCCCGTGCCGCCAAGGGACACGAGCCGAGCGCTGACCTCGCGCGAAAGGCTCTTCGAACTCTCGCCCTGGTAGCGGGACGGCCGTTCCTCGCCCAGGACACAACCGACGCTGACACCGAGACGATCTCTGCGGGCCTCTCCGTCCTCCAATCAGCGTTCGCCACCGTGATGTCTTGGGCAGTCGGGCCGGACTGGCCCCCCGACGAGCAGGTTTCGGCCCCGGTTTGACACGAGTAGCGCGCTTCGAATACAAATTGTGACCACGCGGTCACTTGACTTCACCACCGACGACGAGGCCACGCCAGCAGGTCTCCCGACAGTTCCAGACATTCTGGGGAGGGCGGGGCGCGAGAACTTTCGCGTTGCATCCAGAATCGTCGATGCCACAACTAGGAGACATTTGCTCTCCTTCTACGGCTTTGCTCGTTTCGTCGACGAGATCGGTGATGCGTACGGCGGTGACCGGATTGCCGCCCTCGACTGGGTCGCTGCGACGACGAAGGCGGCCCTCGTCGGACCCGGAGCCAAGCACCCGCTGATCGCCCGAGCGGCCGCATCCGTGAAAGAGCTCGAGGCCGACCCCCGGCCTCTGTTCGACCTCGTGGAAGCGAACCGGATGGATCAAAACCACCTCCGTTACGAGACTTTCGACGATCTGCTCCGTTACTGCACACTTTCAGCCAACCCTGTAGGCAGGCTGGTTCTGGCTGCGTTTCGCTGCGACGCCCGTGGCGCCGAGGAGCACTCGGACAGCATCTGCACAGGCCTGCAGATCGTCGAGCACTGCGCGGACATGGCCGAGGACTACCGTGCGGGCCGGATTTACATCCCCGCTGAGGACTGGCGCAGGTTCGACGTCAAGCCTTCGGCTGTCACATCGTCGGCCGGGCCGAGTTACGAGCTCAGGGCACTCGTGGCCTTCGAACTGGCGCGCGCCCGACGCTTCCTTGACGCCGGGCTGCCTTTGGTGGACCTACTGCCCCCCAGGCTCCGCTGGGCTACCGCCGGGTTCTGGGCAGGAGGTAGGGCGGCCATCGACCGCATCGCATCCCGGGACTTCGACATTTCTGCGGCGGCGGCAATTCCCAAGGCGTCGCGGGTGGTACTCCACCTCGTCGATGTGTTTGGGCGCCAGCGCGAGCTGAGGCGACCGAAGCCATGAACCTCGACGTTGCCTACGAGGCGTGCGAGAAGATCACGGCGTCACAAGCCCGGAACTTCTACTACGGGATCAAGCTGCTTCCCAAGCCGAAACGTCAAGCAATGTCGGCGCTTTATGCGCTCGCCCGGCGCATCGACGACATCGGCGACGGGACCCTCGCTCCTCGCGAGAAACTTACCGCGCTCGAAGACGCCCGCTCGAAGATCGCCGACCTGCGCGACGACCCGCGCGCAGCGCTTTCGAGCGCGTCGCTCGACGCAGCGGATCCGGTCATGGTTGCGATGGCCGACGCATCGAGGCGCTGGAGCATCCCCCTTGACGCCCTCGAGGAACTGGTGGACGGATGCGAGATGGACGTCGCCGGCACCGTGTACGAAACTTTCGAGGACCTCGTCGGCTACTGCCGGAAAGTCGCCGGAACGATCGGCCGATGCAGCCTTGCGGTGTACGGTTCGAGTGATGGAGGCGGGGACCCCGCCCAGGCCCGGGCGCTCGCCGACGATCTCGGCGTGGCCCTGCAGCTGACCAATATCCTCCGAGACGTCGTGGAAGACCACAGCGAGATGGGTCGCGTCTACCTTCCGAGTAAAGATCTCGCCCGTTTCGACGTCGACGACCACTTGCGAGGAAAGCCTGATGATCTCGTCGCTTTGATCAGCTTCGAGGCGGGTAGGGCATGCGAATGGTACGACAGAGGCTTGCCGCTTCTGGACCTTCTCGACCGTCGCTCGCGGGCCTGCACGGCAGCGATGGCCGGCATTTACCGAAAGCTGCTCGAGCGGATTCGCAGAGACCCCGAAGCAGTCCTAAAAGGCCGTGTCTCCCTGTCAGTCCCCGAGAAATCCGCCGTCGCCTTAAAGGCGATTCTCACGGGACACTCGTGAGACCGGAAACCCCTTTGGCCGGGCTGCGGGTGACAGTGCTCGGCGCCGGTCTCGCAGGTATCGCCGCCGCTCTCGAATCGGCCGACCGCGGGGCCTCGGTAACACTGCTCGAACGCACCAACCGCCTCGGGGGACTGACGTGGTCATTCCAGCGGAACGGCTTGTCCATGGACAACGGACAGCACGTCTTCCTCGGGTGCTGCACCGAATACCGGCGCTTCTTGAACCGAGTCGGATCCGATCGCGACGTGGTCGGCCCGATGCCGCTCGACGTGCCCGTCGTGTCCGAGGTGCCTCACGCCGGACGGGGCGGCTCTGGCTCGTTGACGGTTTCAAGGTTGACGAGGAGGGACCTACCGGTCCCGTTCCACCTCGCCAGCTCACTGCTCGGCTACGACCACATATCAATCCCGGCTCGCCTTTCCCTCGGACGGGGACTCGCGGCCATCGCAGCACTTCGAGCCGACGACGCCCACCTCGACGAGATCAACTTCGGTGATTGGCTCAGGTCGCACGGCCAGTCGAGCGAAGCCATCGAAGCGGTATGGGACCTGATTACGGTTCCCACGGTCAACCTTCCATGCGCCGAGACGTCCCTTGCGGTGGCAGCCAAGGTCTTCAAGACCGGCCTGCTCTCCGGCCGATCATCTTGTGATATCGGCTGGAGCAACGTACCACTTGGCCTGCTGCACGGTGAGCGCTCGCAAAAGGCTCTCGACGAGGCTGGTGTGCGGACGCAATTCGCAACGCGCGTCCAGCACATAGCCAGACACGAGGATGGCTGGAGCATCGCAACCGACCGAGGAAGCTTCGACGCAGATGCAGTCGTTGTTTGCGTTCCAAACGACCAGGCGGCAACGTTAGTTCCCGAATCAGTAGCGCCGCAGCGGCGGCGCTGGTCCGAGCTCGGCTTCTCAGCGGTGATCGACGTGCACCTGGTGTTCGACCGGACCGTTATGCAATGGCCGGTCATGGCCGCCCTGCACTCCCCCGTCCAGTGGGTCTTCGACCGCTCGGTGGCATCAGGTTTACGCTCCGAAGACAACGCGAGTGCTGCACGATACTCGGCTGCGACTGTCACATCTAATCGACCTGCGAGAGGGCCTGACGCCGACGTAGCACAGTACCTGGCTGTCTCTTTGTCCGCTGCCGACAGCCTGCTTGGAGATAAGCCTGAGCGGATCGTCGAAGCAATCTCTGCAGCGCTGCGCCGCCTCCTACCCGACGCCCGCGAGGCGATACTTCTCGACTCGGTGGTCACCAAAGAACGCAGAGCCACGTTCCGGGCAGCGCCAGGATCTCGGGCCAAGCGGGCACGAACCGTAACCGACGACCCTTCACTCACTATTGCAGGAGCTTGGACGGACACCGGCTGGCCGGCGACGATGGAAGGTGCCGTCCGAAGCGGCGTCGCCGCAGCACGCGCGCTCCTCGGACCGGTCCCTGCGCCATACCTTCCCCGTATCCGCACACGAACCGCCGAGATCGAAGGCGCGCCCGGCGGGAGCACCGCCATTAGGACCGCTCAAATTGAGGCCGCCCACATTGAGACCACCCAGGAGGTGGCGTGACCCCTACATTCGCCGTTGCCGAGCTGCTCGAACGGTGCCGGATCGCGATCAACCCAGCGCTCGGCGAGGCGGTCGACCGCCTGACACCGGACCTGCGACTAATCGCGAGTTACCATTTCGGCTGGAGCGACCCTTCAGGCCAACCAACGAAAGCTCCCAGCGGCAAAGGGGTGAGATCCACGCTAGCGATCCTCGGCGCGGAGGCGTCGTGGGCGCAGTCAGAGGTTGGGATACCTGGTGGGGTCGCCGTCGAGCTGGTGCACAACTTCTCGCTAATACATGACGACATCATCGATACAGATGCCGAACGTCACCACCGGCCGACGGTCTGGTCGGAGTTCGGGGTAGGTCCCGCGATCGTCGCCGGAGACGCCCTGGCCGTGCTAGCGCACCAGGTTCTGCTCGAGTCGTCGCCCGAGCGCGGACCGGCGGCGTCGTGCGCACTCGCAGAGGCAACAGCCACGATGATCGCCGGGCAGGCTGACGACATCGCCTTCGAGAAACGTCGGGACGTGTCCGTCGAGCAGTGCACCGCGATGTCAGCTGCCAAAACCGGCGCACTTCTCGGCTGCGCCTCGTCTATCGGCGCCATCCTCGCCGGTGCGCCAGACGCAGCGGTGCGGGCGCTTCACGACTTCGGTCTTCATCTCGGATTAGCCTTCCAGGCGGTCGATGACCTGCTCGGAATCTGGGGTGATCCGCTGACGACAGGAAAACCCTCGGGTAACGATCTGCGTCAGCGCAAGAAGTCGCTGCCGGTCGTAGCCGCACTGGCCGCGGCAGGCCCCGAAGCAGACGAGCTTCGATCGCTTCTTCTCGGCGAGCCGGGCGAGGCACTCGAACCGCTTCAGGCGGACCGGGTCGACAGGGCCCGTTACCTGGTCGAGGCCTGCGGAGGGAGGGAATGGACGACGGTACGAGCCAAGGCGAACCTCGACAGCGCCCTGGGAGCTTTGGAGCGGGTGAGACTGTCCGCACTTCCGCACCGTGATCTCGCCGATCTGGCCGTGTACATAGTGGAGCGGGACTTTTGACTCAGCTCGAGAACCCACCGGTAACGACGCCAGCCATGGCGACTCCGCTTGAAATGACGGAGGACCACTCCGATGACGCCGCTCAGATATCAGGGGGCCCCGCAGAGCCGTCCGAGGACGTGGCCCGGGCTCTCAAGGCCGGGCGGGAGCACCTGCTCGGTCTGCAGAGCCTTGAGGGCTGGTGGAAGGGCGAGCTAGAGACAAACGTGTCGATGGACGCCGAAGACGTGATGCTGCGTCACTTCCTCGGCATTCTCGATCCGAGCCGAACTGACCGAACAGCCCAATGGATACGCTCGAAGCAGCTTCCAGGTGGTGGCTGGGCAACCTTTTTCGGCGGACCAGACGACCTGTCGGTCACCATCGAGGCGTATGTGGCATTGCGGCTCGCAGGCGACGACCCCGAATCCGAGCACATGCGACGGGCGTCGAGCTGGGTTCGCTCCCACGGTGGTATCGCAGGAAGCCGTGTGTTCACAAGGATCTGGATGGCGGTTCTAGGAGCCTGGTCATGGGATGACCTTCCTTTAGTGCCCCCGGAGATCATGCATCTACCGAGATGGATTCCCCTCAACATCTACGACTTCGCCTGCTGGGCACGTCAGACGGTCGTCGCGCTCTGCGTCGTCATGTCCCATAAGCCGGCAATCCCACTGCCGTTCGCACTCGGCGAGCTTTACCCTCCGGGACAGTCCTCTCGACGTTCCTCTCGGAGAGTCACGTCCGCGACCTCAGCGGGCTTCCTTCTCCTCGACCGTCTGCTGCGCCTATATGACCGGACATCGAAATGGCTCTTGCCGGCGCAGACGATACGAAGGCACGCCCTGGCGAAAGCCGAACGGTGGATCCTCGCCCGTCAAGAAGCGGACGGGCTCTGGGGGGGCATCCAGCCTCCCGTGGTCTATTCGATCATCGCGTTGCGCTTGCAAGGTTATTCGCTGGAACATCCGGTGCTAGCCGCAGCATTGCGGGGACTCGACCGCTTCACCGTCGAAGACGAGCTCGGCCAACGCCTCGAAGCATGCCAATCGCCGGTATGGGACACGGCCCTGGCGATAGTGGCCTTGAGGGACGCAGGTCTTCGAGAGGACGACCCGGCGATCGTCAGGGCGGCGAGCTGGTTGGTTGGCGAAGAGGTCGCGGTGCGAGGAGATTGGGCCGAGCGACGCAAAGCTCTTGCGCCAGGTGGCTGGGCTTTCGAGTTCCACAACGACCGGTACCCCGACATAGACGACACGGCAGAAGTGGTGATCGCTCTCCGCAGGGCCCTCGCGACACCTGAAATCCAGGCCGCCTGCAGCCGAGGAGTTGCCTGGTCGGTCGGCATGCAGAGCCGCTCGGGAGGGTGGGGGGCATTCGACGTCGACAATGACAGCTCGGCGGTCGCGAAGTTGCCGTTCTGCGACTTCGGTGAGGTTACGGACCCGCCCTCGGCCGACGTAACGGCGCACATGGTAGAGATGCTCGCCGCCGAGACGGCAGTCGACGCTGAGGTGATCAGGCGCGGAGTCGACTGGCTTTGGGAAGCTCAGGAGCCGGACGGATCCTGGTTCGGTCGCTGGGGCGTAAATTACGTCTACGGGACTGGCGCCGTCGTTCCCGCGCTGATTGTTGGCGGTGTCTCTCGAAACGATCGGAGAATCGCCGCAGCGCTGACCTGGCTCGAAGTCCATCAGAACAGCGACGGAGGTTGGGGCGAGGACCTTCGCTCATACGTCGACGACTCCTGGCGCGGTCGAGGGGCGTCTACGCCGTCACAAACAGCGTGGGCACTCTTGGCGCTCCTGGCTGGCGGCGACCCGCAAGCCAGCTCTGTCGAGCGGGGCGTTCAATGGCTGGTCGACAACCAGGAGACCGACGGGTCCTGGGACGAGCCGTATTTCACCGGTACAGGCTTCCCGTGGGATTTCAGCATCAATTACCACTTGTACCGCGTCGTTTGGCCCCTCACGGCGCTCGGTAGATACGTGAAGGCGTTGACAGGCAGCGTGCAGACGTGACACGCAGCGGCCTGCTGATACTTGCTCCGCTGCGCTTGGAGGCAAGGGCGATTTCACAAGGTGCGCCAGATGCGTGGGTGGTCAGGACCGGTGCAGGCCCGCTTCGATCGTCGTGGTCGGCAAAGCGGATTATCGCGTCGACTGGCGCGCAAAGTACTACAGATTCCTCCCACGATGCGCCTAGCAGGGAGCCCCGGACCAGGGATGCACGAACTGCCGAAGCGCATGCCCCGCACGCCGTGGCGATTGCAGGAGTCGCTGGCGGCCTCGACAGGAACCTCCCCGCTGGAACTTTGGTCGTAGCGGACAAAGTCATCGACGAGACGGGGAGGGTCGCAGCGTTGCTGCCCTCCGCACCTCTCCTAGCCGCAGAGCTAAACGCTCGGGGTCAGCGCGCTGTGATCGGAACGGTAGCGAGCGCCCGGGCCGTCGTCGAGGGGGCGCGCAACAGAGCGACCCTCGCAGCGCTCGGAGCCGTCGCGGTAGACACCGAGTCGGCATGGCTCGTTTCGGCGCCTTGGGAAGTGCCCACGGCTGTTGTCCGTGTCATCGTCGACACCCCCGACCGTGAGCTGCGATCCTTGGCGACCGTCACTGGCGGGATAAAGGCGCTTGCGGTATTGAGCAAGGCAGCCAAGGTGCTCGTCGAGTGGGGCGACACGATAGCAGACAGAGAAGTGCTCCTCGCGAGTCCGCGGTCGTTTTGCGCAGGGGTGGAACGGGCGATAGACACCGTCGTGCGCTGCATCGACAAATTCGCCACCCCGGTGTATGTTAGGCGCCACATCGTCCACAACCGACACGTTGTCGAGCACCTGGAGTCCATGGGGGCGACCTTCGTGCAGGAGCTCGACGACGTGCCTGACGGGGCGACGGTCATCTTCTCTGCGCACGGAGTCTCGCCTGCTGTCCGACGGGCCGCCGACGCGAGGGCCCTCAACGTCGTGGACGCGACCTGCCCGCTTGTTGCCAAAGTCCACAGTGAAGTACGCCTCTTCTCGGCGAGATCTCGGCAAGTGATCTTCATCGGCCATGCCCGACACGACGAGACGGAAGGCACCCTCGGCGAAGCCCCGGACATGCTGGTCGTCGAGGCCGCCGGCGATATCGCTTCGCTTGAAGTCGCCGACCCGGACCGACTTGCGTACGTAACGCAGACGACCTTGTCATCAGATGACGTGCAAGACGTGCTGGCGGAGCTCACTTCCAGATTTCCGGCGATCGTAGGACCAGGTGCAAACGACATCTGCTATGCCACGCAGAACCGCCAGGAGGCGCTTCGGGCGATAGCACCCCGCTGCTCTACGGTGATCGTAGTCGGCTCGCAGGAGTCGTCGAACGCCAACCGCCTCGTTGAAGTGGCTAGGCGAAGCGCCCGGAAAGTGGTCCTCGTCGACGACGAGCGCGACCTGCGTTTCGAGCATTTGCGAGACGCTCCCGTCATCGGCGTGACAGCGGCCGCATCTACACCCGAGAGGGTTGTGGGCCGTGTTCTCGACGCCCTGCGTGGCGTCGGACCCGCAGAGCTACGCGAAGTTTCTTCTACAAGCGAGAACACGTCGTTCTCGCTTCCAATGGAGGTCAGATAGTGGGAATCCCAATACGTCAAAGCTTGAAGATAGGGACGTACCTAGCCCGACAGAAGCTCTCGGGAAGGGAGAAGTTTCCACTCATCGTGGAACTCGAACCGCTCTTCGCGTGCAACCTCGAGTGCAACGGATGCGGCAAGATCCAGTACCCAACCGAGACCCTGAGAAAGCGGCTATCGGTCGAAGCTGCCGTCGCCGCCGTTGAAGAGTGCGGGGCACCTATGGTCTCTATAGCGGGAGGAGAACCGCTCCTGCACCCCGACATAGACAAGATGACAGTCGAACTGCTGGATCGTGGACGCTACGTGTACCTTTGCACGAACGCCCTCCTGCTCGAGCGGAAGATGGACCGCTTCACACCCCACAACCGATTCAGCTGGGTCGTCCACATCGACGGTCTACGCGAACGACACGACGAGTCTGTAAGCCGTGAAGGCACATTCGACAAGGCGGTCGCAGCTATCGCAGCGGCGAAGGCGCGGGGGTTCAAGGTAACAACGAACACGACTTTCTTCTCCACCGATTCGCCGACGACGATCCGCGAGGTCCTCGATTTCCTCAACGACGACGTCGGCGTTGACCAGATGATGATCTCACCTGGATACGCCTATGAGAAAGCCCCCGATCAGGTTCACTTCCTAAGCACGCGCACCTCGCAGCAGATCTTCAAAGAGGCGTTCGCCGAGGGTCGGAGAAAGAAGTGGCGGCTCAACCACAGTCCCCTGTTCCTAGACTTCTTGGAAGGCAAAGCGAACTTCCAGTGCACCCCGTGGGGCATCCCGAGCTACTCGGTCTTTGGATGGCAGAAGCCGTGCTATTTGATGGCCGACGGCTACACGCAGACTTACAAGGAACTGGTAGAGACCACAGACTGGGACGCCTACGGTAGAGGAAACGACCCGCGCTGCGAGAACTGCATGGCGCACTGCGGATACGAACCGAGCGCTGTGCTCGCAACGACCAAGTCTCTTCGCCAGTCGATACGGGCAGCGGTCGGCTCGTAATGGGATTCGACCTGAAGGACCTGCTGGAGTCCCGCTCAGGCGAAGGAGCAGAGCTTTGGTCGCGCTACCTGAACCCCCAGACGGCAAGGGTTCTTCGCTCGGTCGGCCTCGACCGCGAATGGGTTCGCGCCGAGGGACCGTACCTGTGGGACGACCAAGGAGACACCTACCTCGATTGGCTTGCAGGATTCGGCGTGTTCGGGCTCGGGCGCAATCACCCGGTCGTACGGCAAGCCCTCTCGCAGGTGCTCGACGGTGAGTTGGCCGACATGGTCAAGATGGACACGCCTCTGCTAGCCGGATTGCTCGCCGAAGCGCTGGTCGCCCGAGCACCCTACCTGGACCGCGTGTACTTATGCAACAGTGGCACAGAAGCCGTCGAGGCCGCAATCAAGTTCGCCCGCTACTACACCAAGCGACCTCGAATCCTTTACTGCGGTCACGCCTACCACGGACTGACCGCCGGCTCCCTGTCGGTAAACGGCGGGAAGTCCTTCAAAGCCGGGTTCGGGCCGATGCTGCCTGGCAGCGAGATTCCATTCGGGGATCTCGCTGCCCTCGAACGGGCGACCTCGAAAGGCGATGTCGCTGCTCTCATCGTGGAGCCGGTGCAGGGAAAAGGCGTCCACGTAGCACCGCCCGGATTCCTGGCCGGTGCAGCGCGCGTCTTGCACGACAGCGGCGCGCTGCTCATCTGCGACGAGGTCCAAGCAGGCCTAGGCCGCACCGGGCGCTTCTTCAGCTTCGAGCTCGACGAGGTACAACCCGACCTCGTCACTATCGCGAAAACCCTGTCCGGCGGGTTCGTCCCGGTCGCAGCGACCATGGCCAGGCAAGCCGTCTTTTCCGCTGTGTACTCGTCCATGACGAGGGTTCTCGTCCACGACACAACCTACAGCCACAACAACATGGCGGCGGCCGCCGGGTTGGCGGCGCTCAGCGTCATCGACGACGAAGGCCTCTTAGCGAATGCAGCTGAGCGTGGCGACGAACTGCGTCGAGCACTCGAAGACGCCGCGGCGCGTTTCGAGCTCATCAAGGAGGTCCGAGGACGTGGCCTGATGGTCGGCGTCGAGTTCGGGCTGCCGTCGTCGATTCGACTCAAGAGCCGCTACGCGCCTCTCACAATGTTGCGCAAGGGCCTTTTCACCCAGATGGTCGTCTGTGCCCTGTTCGAGGAGCACCGAATTCTCACGCAGACGGCCGCAGATCACATGGACGTCCTCAAGCTCCTACCTCCCCTCGCTACCACGTCCGACGACGTCCGCTGGTTCGTGTCCAGCTTCGAAGCGGTGATGAGCGCCATCGAGGCGAGCAGCCGACCGGTGTGGCAGTTCGCGCGGGGGCTTGCGACCAGGTCTATGGACGGTCGTCGGGTCGGAGTGACAACTCGTCCTGTAGGGTCGAGGTGCCATGGCGAAACCACCGTAGTCTCGCGGCACTTCGTCGCCTAGAATGAAGTCGACCGAGGATACCCGGGATAACTCTGGACGTCACATAAAGGTACGTCCCTACGAGAGGAAGCACGCTGGCACAAGGTAAGGAAGATGCGATCGTCTTGGAAGGCACCGTGAGCGAGGCCCTTAAGAACGCTATGTTCAAAGTAGAGCTCACCAACGGCCATGAGGTTCTGGCGCACAACTCCGGCAAGATGCGGATGAACAGGATCAGGGTTCTCCCAGGCGACAAGGTCCAGGTTGAGATCAGCCCCTACGACCTGACCCGGGGTCGCATTACCTACCGTTACCGCTAGCTAGCGGGCTAGTCTCGGCGCCGCTAGCCCCGGCGGTTTATCTTCGTTCACACCCGGACCCCAAGCAGACCGGGTCACACCTTACGCCGAGGGACGGGGCGTCACCAGAGCAGATCGCTACTCGCTGTCTTCGTCCCCAAATGCGAGAAGCCCGTTCGCCGCGGCAAGGGCTGTCGCGGCACGCACCGCCTCTTCGTAGACTGCCCCGAGGTGTCCGAGTGAGACGGCCGGGTCGACACCAACCGGGGGCGGCCCGAGCGAGCGTACGAGTACGGAGGGGTCCGCGGTGGGCCGGATCGGCTTCACCTCGCCCGGCGGCTGGTAGCCCGCCCCCCAGAATCTGATCTCGGCCTGCCGGCGAGCCGCCGCCGGCCTGCGACGCTTACTCACGCAGCGCGCTCCTCTCCCCCGCCTTCCAGGCCGGGCTCCTCCTCGACGAGGTCCTCCTCGCGCAAACCGAGAGCGACGCGGAGCTGGTCGGTGTCGAGGTCGCCGAGGCTGCTTCGTGTCGGCAGAACCATCCCGGCGATGCGCCGCTTCCCGGCGACGATCTCTTCGACTCGCTCGTCGACTGTGCCGGGACACACAAGGCGGTGGCACATCACAGTACCCTCCTGCCCGATCCTCCACGCGCGGTCACGGGCCTGGTCCTCAACGGCCGGGTTCCACCACCTGTCGTAGAGGACCACATGGCGAGCGGCCGTCAGGTTGAGCCCGGATCCTCCCGCCTTGATCGAGAGCACGAGCGCCCCCGGCCCGGTGCCAGCCTGGAACTTCGCAACCAGTTCGTCGCGTGCGCCCCGCGTGAGGCCCCCGTGATAGCAGCCGATGTCGATTCCGCTGCGGGCGCTCAAGTGCGAGGCGAGGCGCTCACCCCACCGGGCGAAGTGGGTGAAGACGAGCAGCCGCTCGCCTCCGGCGATGACATCGTCGAATATCTCTTCGAGACGTGTGAGCTTCCCCGATCGGTCGTCTAGGCCTGGTAGCTCGTCCTGCTCACCGAGGTATGCGGCGGGATGGTCGCATATCTGCTTGAGTGCTGTGATCGCTGCGAGCACCTGCCCCTTGCGCTTGTTCGCGTCGCCGTCAAGATCGCTCTCGACGAGTCGATTGACCACCGCCTGGTAGAGGCCTATCTGCTCGGCGGTCATCGCGCAGTGGTCGAGTCGATCCACCTTGTCAGGCAGTTCCGCTGCGATCTCCGGCTCGTTCTTCGTACGACGGAAGATGAGCAGCCCGTTGAGTGCCCGTAGCGCTGATTCCTGACTGGAGCGGGCGGCGGGTACACCCGACGGTGTCCGCAGACCACTCGTAGGGCCGCCCGTACCAAGACTCGTAGCCCCACCGCCACCCGTGACCCAACTTCCCGCCACGCGCTCCGACGGCCTACTGCCACCGTCCTCGCCAGCCCGATCCGCCCCGACGACACCCCCAGCCGCTGCACCAGTCGAGCGCGAGAGGCTTTCTATGAAAGCGGTGCGGCCGCCGACCAGCCCGGGATTGGTCCAGTCGAGGATCGCCCAAAGGTCACCGAGCCCGTTCTCTACCGGGGTGCCGGTCAGCGCGAGCTTGGAGTGTGCCTTAAGTCGGCGCAGCTCGCGTGCGGTCTCGTTCGTGTGGTTCTTGATCACCTGCGCCTCGTCGACGACGACTCTCCGCCACGTGACCGCCGACAAGGCCTCTATATCTCGCACGGCAGTCGCGTACGTAGTGAGGACCACGTCGTGGCCGCTCGCAAGTTTCGCTATGCCGTCCGCCTCCGCGCGGCGAGGACCGTGGTGCAACGCGACACTCAAGCGCGGCGTGAACCTCCGTGCTTCCGCGTACCAGTTCCCGAGCACCGCCGGCGGGCAGATGACAAGGGAGGGCCCGTGGCCCTTGTCGGCGATCATGTGGGCCAGCACGGTCGGTGTTTTTCCAAGGCCCATGTCCATCGCCAGGCAGCCTCCGAGTCCGGCACGATCTAAGAATCCAAGCCATCCGCCCGCCTCGGCTTGGTAGCTGCGGAGCTGACCGGCGAAGCCGTCGGGTGTGTCGATCGGTGCCGGAGGGTGGGTCGTCGCTCCTCTAAGCAGGTCGGCGGCCCAGCCAGTTCCTTCCACGCGCAGAGGTCCCGCAAGCGTCCCACCCTCGATACCCACCGCGTGGCGGATCATCTCCGCCCCGGACATCTGGGTGATCGAAGCCCGCGCCGCCAAGGCGGCGCTCGCTGCCGCCAGCTCGTCGCGGTCGAGGTGAACCCACCGGCCCCGCACCTTGACCAGCGGGGATGCTTCTTTCGCCAAGCGTGAGATCTCTGCCGCGGTCAGCTCGAGGTCGCCGAACAGGACGCTCCAGCGAACGTTGGCCAGCTGGCTTATGCCGACCTGAGAGGTCCCTGCGGCCGCTTCAGCGTAAAGGCGGAGCTGCGGGGATGGTCGGCGTCGCGAAACGAGCGGCAGCATGACTTCGAATCCGGCACCGACAAGCGACGGACCCGTCTCGAACATGATGCGGGCGGCTTCCTCGGAGTCGAGGAGCACCTGCCCACGCCTGGTGGTCGGCCGTTTGAGGGCGGGAACGAGCCGCTCGACCCGGCGCAACTGCGCTTCGAGCTGATGCGACTTGGCACCTGAGGTGATCACCATCGCTGGCTCGACCGCCATCGGACGTTTGTCGACGCCGGTCGCTTCGACGTTGAGGAGCCACCCGCCGTCGTCGCCCGGAGGGTCCAACCGGATGAGCAGGCCGACCCTGACGCTCGTGGTCACTGCTGACGCCCAGCGCTTCAAATCGTCGGCACTTCGCAGCGCCGGGTCGTTGTCCGCTGCGAACGGCTTACCGTCGAGGCCGTAGATGAACGCTTCGCCTACCTCAGGTCTACTCGACGCGACAGGCGACGCCGCCGGGCTTTCCAGGCGCGACGCCCCCGCCCGGGCCACAGCGTCGACGACCGACCCTAGTATCGACCTTGTCAGGGCATCCGGGGCCGTCGCAGGTTGGAGAGCGCTTATAGCGCCAGGCATCCTCGTGAGCATGTCATGGAGCCGTTCACGTGACACGAGCGCCGGAAACCACCTGACGCGGTAGCGGCCCGGCCCCGACTTAGCCGACGTCTGGGACGCCGAGGCCGCCCTGAGCAGGGGAACCATGTGACCGTTGGCCACAAGCTCAGCTCCCCAGATGGCGACCTCCCCGAGCCAGCGCAGGCTCGGAGCTACGTCGTCGCCCCCCCTGCCGGCGCCTATACCAACCAACCAGCCGAGAGTCTGCGACAGCGTCGCGGCCCGGGCCGGGGTGCTACCGGTGAAGGCGTGCGTGACGGGGCCGTGGGTTTCCCACGCGATAGTGGAAGCCTCGGTGTTGGCAAGGAACTGGTCGAGGTCTTCGGGCCCACAAGCGCATCCCGGGCCCCCCGCCCACACGACGACGCGAGCCTCACCCCACGAAACCTGCAGGCGCGGTACGCCGACGAGCAGCGTAGGCGGCTCGGCGTGTTCGGCCTGGAATGGTTCCAGCGCCTCGGAAGCGCCGGATGTGGCCCTGTCCGGTTGTTCGATCCTTTCCTGCACGGCTGGTGCGACGGAACTCGGGGACGGGACCGGATCGCCGCCGGCTCGCTCCAACGCCTCGGAGAGGCGGTCGCGCTCCGCGGAGAGGTCTGCCAGAACTATCGAGCGTAGGTCGCCGTCGAGGGCGTAAGCGCTCGTCAAAGCCCCGTCGGTTTCGTGAATGAGCCTCCGCAGGGTAGCGATCCACGCAAGTTTGTCCTTGGCGAGCAGCTCGACGTCCTCCTGTGACGCCCAGCCACCCGCTTCGGCCAGCACCGCAGTCTCTATGGTGATCTGGTCC
>JAKBBS010000247.1 GCA_021808425.1 Actinomycetes bacterium | reverse complement strand
GGCTCGAAACTGGCGGGCGTCTCGCCGGTAATGTCGTTTGCGATCTCGTCGAGGGTGTAGCCGACTGCAAGGCGCGCAGCTATCTTCGCGATCGGGAAGCCCGTGGCCTTGCTCGCCAATGCGCTCGAACGGCTCACACGGGGATTCATCTCGATCACGACCTGGTCGCCGTTCGCCGGGTTCACCGCGAACTGGATGTTCGACCCACCCGTCTCGACGCCGATCCGGCGGATGCAACGAAAAGCGTCGTCGCGCATCTTTTGGTACTCGACGTCCGACAGCGTCTGGGCGGGGGCGACGGTGATCGAATCGCCTGTGTGCACGCCCATCGGATCGAAGTTCTCGATCGAGCAGACGATCACACAGTTGTCCGCCCGGTCGCGCATCACTTCGAGCTCGTATTCTTTCCACCCGGCGATCGAACGCTCGACGAGAATCTCCGAGATCGGGCTCGCTGCGAGACCGGCCGCCGCTATGCCCTCCAGCTCACCCCGGCTCCAGGCGATCCCGGTCCCGGCCCCGCCTAGAATGTAGGAAGGTCGCACGATCAGCGGGTAGCCGATCGACTCACCCACGGCCAGCGCCTCATCCAGGTTGTACGCGAAGCCGGATTCTGGCACCGCCAGGCCAATCTCGGTCATCGCAGCCTTGAAGCGCTCACGGTCCTCGGCTGTAGCAATTGCGTCGGGCTTGGCCCCGATCATCTCGACGCCGTAGCGCTCGAAGACCCCCCGCTCGTGTAGCGCCATCGCGAGATTGAGGGCCGTCTGGCCGCCGAGGGTGGGAAGCACCGCGTCGGGGCGTTCGCGCTCGACGATCGCCTCCAGCACCTCGGGGGTCAGCGGTTCCACGTACGTCCGGTCCGCCATCGCAGGATCGGTCATGATCGTCGCGGGATTCGAGTTGGCGAGTATCACCCGGTAGCCCTCGGCGGCGAGCACGCGGCACGCCTGGGTCCCCGAGTAGTCGAACTCGCACGCCTGGCCGATCACGATCGGGCCGCTGCCTATCACCAGCACGCTTTCGATGTCGTCGCGCCGTGGCATCTAGCGGCCCTCTCTCATCAGCTTGTCGAACTCGGAGAAAAGGTACCTCGCCTCGTGCGGACCCGGCCCCGCCTCGGGATGGTACTGCACGCCGAAGCAGCGAAGCTCCGACATCGCGAAACCCTCGATGACACCGTCGTTTAAGTTGACGTGGGTGACCTCAGCTGCGCTGATACTGTCAGCAGCCACGGCGTAGTTGTGGTTCTGCGCGGTGATCTCGACAGTTGAGCTCGACAGACGCCTCACCGGATGGTTCCCCCCGTGGTGGCCAAACGCGAGCTTGTAGGTGCTCCCCCCGAGGGCCAACGCCATCAGCTGATGGCCGAGGCAGATGCCGAACACCGGCACCTTGCCGAGAAGCTCGGCTATCTGCGCCGACGCGTAGCCGACTGCGGCGGGATCCCCGGGGCCGTTGGAGAGAAACACGCCGTCGGGTTGCCTTGCGAGCACCTCGGCTGCGGTGCTCGACGCAGGAACGACCTCGACGGTCGCAATGGCGGACAGCTGCGCGAGGATGCTGCGTTTGATACCGAAATCGTAGGCTACGACCGACAAGGCCCCCGACCCCGTCGCGTACGGCGACTGTGTTGTTACTTGAGATGCCAGATCTATGCCGTCGGTTCCAGGCTCCCGGCCGGCTGCAGCCTCCAGGTCGGCCTTGGCGAGGGCGAGCGGGCCGGCGACCGGCCCGAAGGCGGCGGGCATCGCCCCTGCCCGGCGGATGTGGCGGGTCAGTCGCCGCGTGTCGATGCCGGTAATAGCCGCAAGGCGCTCCTTGTCGAAGAACTCGCCGATCGACATCGTCGAGCGGGCGTTGCTCGGGCGCGAAGCGAAATCTCTCGCAATCACACCGCGGGCCCACGAGCGCGAGCTTTCGTAGTCGTCGGGGGAAATGCCGTAGTTGCCGATGTGGGGGTATGTGAAGCAGACGATCTGGCCTGCGTAGGACGGATCGGTGAGGATCTCCTGGTAGCCGGTTAGGGAAGTGTTGAAGACCACCTCGCCCGTGGCGGGGCGCACGTCGTCTGGATCCCACCATCCGGCCGCTTCGCCTTCGAAGGTCGTGCCGTCTGCGAGGACGAGCAGGGCTTCTGTCATCGCTGCGCCTCCCCGCCTACTACTACCGCTTCGCCTCGGCACACCGTGTGGCGCACACGGCCGGTCAGCTCACGACCCGCGTAGGGGTTGTTACGGCTTTTGCTCGCGGTTTGGCCGGCGTCTACGACCCAGCGCTGCAGCGGGTCGATGACGCACAGGTTCGCCGCCCGGCCGACTGCGACAGGTCCGCCGTGTGACCCGCCGATTCCCGCGATCGTCGACGGCTTCCACGACATCGCCCTGAGCACCTTCTCGATCGGCATGTCAAGTTCTGTCATAGCAAGTGCCAGAGCCGTCTCGAGGCCGAGCATTCCGGGCGGGGCGGCATCGAAAGGGGCCTCCTTCGTGTGGGCTGGATGCGGTGCGTGGTCGGTAGCTATCGCATCCGCGGTGCCGTCCGCGAGCGCAGCCTTGACCGCAGCGACGTCTGCGTCGCTTCGAAGAGGCGGGTTCACTTTGAACACCGGGTCATAGGAGGCCACGGACGCATCGGTGAGCGTGAAATGATGCGGGGTGACTTCCGCTGTCACCGACATACCGCTCCGCTTCGCCGCGGCGACCATCGCCAGAGAGCCGGCGGTGGAGAGGTGAAGGAAGTGAAGTTTCGCCCCGCTCAGGCGCGCTAGAGCGAGGTCTCTCATAACCATCAGCTCTTCCGCCTCGGCGGGTTGGCCGGCGAGGCCGAGGCGCGCCGACCACTCCCCCTCGTGCATGTGCCCGCCGGCGGCCAGCGCTGCGTCCTCGCAGTGCTCGGCGAGTGTGACGCCGAGAGCTGTCGAGTACTCCATAGCCCTTCGCATCAGCCGGGCGTCTTGGACGCCGTTGCCGTCGTCGGTGAAGATCTTCACCCCGAGCGCTGCCATCTCCGCCATCGGGGCCAGCTGCTTTCCGGCGCGGCCGACCGTGATCGCACCCGCAGGGAACACTTCGCAGCACGAGCGCACCCCGAGGTCTAAGACACGGCTGACGATCGACGCGTTGTCCATGGCCGGCTCGGTGTTCGGCATGGCGACAACGGCGGTGAAGCCACCGAGTGCAGCGGCGCGAGCGCCGGTCTCGACCGTCTCGGCGTCCTCCCTGCCCGGCTCGCGCAGGTGCGTGTGAAGGTCGACGAGGCCGGGGGCGACAATGCAACCCGACGCGTCGAGGACCAAAGAGGTCCCCGGGGCTACACCCGCGACGTCTCCGACGGCGGCTATCGCCCCGTCGACGACGAGCACGTCGACGGGGCGGGACCCCGTCGAGTCGACGACGCGCCCTCCGCGGATGAGGACCGGCCGGTCATCACGAGACCGCAAGATCCACCCCCGAACCTAAAAGCAGGTACAAGACGGCCATCCTCACAGCTACCCCGTTTGCGACCTGCGTCGATATCACCGAGTTCGCCCTGCGCGTTACCTCCGAGTCGATCTCGACTCCCAAATTTGCTGGGCCGGGATGCATGATCAGCGCGTGAGGGCTGAGCGCGTCCGCCCGCTTGGAGCTCAACCCGTACGTCGCGGAGTATTCACGAAGCGACGGCAACAGAGATTCGGTGGTGCGCTCGCGCTGCAGGCGCAACACGTAGATCACGTCGAGGTGCGCAAGAAGAGCGTCGAGCTCGTTTGACACATCGACAGGCCACCCGGCCAGCGAGGCCGGCAGGAGGGTCGGCGGTGCGACGAGAGTGATCCTGGCTCCGAGGGCGCTCATCGCTGCCACATCGGAGCGTGCGACCCGGCTGTGGCTTATGTCACCGACGATGCCGATATGCAAGCCGTCGAAGTCGGCCCCGCCCATGCCGTGGCCGCCCCTGCCGGCTAGCACAGGCGATTCGGTGGCGATCGTGTAGCAGTCGAGGAGCGCCTGCGTCGGATGCTCGTGCCATCCGTCGCCGGCGTTGACGACCGCCGCGTGGTGCAGCCACGCAGCGATCTGCCACGGGACCCCCGATGATGCGTGGCGGACGACTACCGCGTCGACGCCCATCGCCTCGATCGTCTCGACGGTGTCTCGCAGCGACTCGCCCTTGTTGAGCGACGACGCCGAAGCGGAAAATGTCATGACGTCTGCCGATAACCGCCGGGCGGCGGTGTCGAAGCTGAGGCGTGTGCGAGTCGAGTCCTCGAAGAACATGTTGACGACGGTCTTGCCGCGAAGTGCGGGCACTTTGGGGATCGGCCTGCGGTTGACTTCGCCGAAACGGTCGGCGAGACGGAGAACCTCCCTGATGCCCGACACACCCAGGTCCGCGATCCCAAGAAGGTGCCGTCGCTGCTTGGCCTCCCCGGCCTCGACGACGGCGGTGTCGCTGAGCGTCATCACTGCTTGACCACGTCGCCGATGACGACGCCGTCGGGAGTAGCGTCGACCATCTCGTCGCGGCGCGTCGGCAGATTTTTTCCCACATAGTCGGGCCGGATGGGAAGCTCCCGGTGGCCCCGGTCGACCATGACCGCCAGCTGGACGGCGCGAGCCCTGCCGTAGTCGCTCAGGGCGTTCAGCGCCGCGCGGATGGTGCGGCCGGTGAAAAGCACGTCGTCGACGAGCACCACCGTCGCACCGGTGAGCTCGGCGGGCATGTCCGTGGTCGCCTCGGCTAAGACCGGTCGCAGCCCGATGTCGTCACGGTAAAAGGCGACGTCGAGGCTTCCGATGGTCACCTCCTGCCCGCTCACTTCGCCTATCACACGCCCGAGGGCCTGGGCGATCCACACCCCGCCCGTCTGCAGGGCCACCAGGACAAGACCGGAGACGTCACGGTTGCGTTCGATGATCTCGTGCGCCATGCGCCACGTCGCACGTCGGACGTCCTCGGCGTCCATCACCGTGGTCCGGGCAACGAAAACGCCCCCATACGGGGGCGCCAGGGATCTCTCGCGTTCAGCCAAAACA
>JAKBBS010000246.1 GCA_021808425.1 Actinomycetes bacterium | reverse complement strand
GGCTTCATGCCAGGCACCGACCAGGAGTACGGCGGGATCATCCGCCATGGGGCGAAGCTGCTCTACGCCTACTGCGAGGCGACGGTGCCGCGGATCCAGGTGATCACACGCAAGGCGTATGGGGGCGCCTACGTCGTCATGAACTCGAAGTCCATCGGCGCCGACCTTGCGTTCGCCTGGCCGTCAGCCGAGCTGGCGGTGATGGGTCCACAAGGAGCGGTCGACATCGTCTACCGACGGGAGCTTGCTACTTCGCCGGATCCGGCCGCCCGGCGCGCCGAGCTCGTCGAGGAGTACACGGAGCGCTTCGCCAACCCCTATCTTGCCGCTGAGCGAGGATACATAGACGACGTCATCGATCCCGCCGACACGCGCAAGGTGCTCTCCCGGTCCCTTGAACTGCTGCGCTCCAAGCGCGAGGAGCTGCCAAAACGCAAGCACGGCAACGTCCCGCTGTGACCTCCCCGGTGCGCAGACTTGAGTCAGCGTTGTCGAACATGTCGTCGCCGTCACCGCAGGAGGTAGCAGCTATCCTCGCAGCCGTCGACGCGCTGTGGCCGCGTCCGTCGGTGGTGGCGGCGCCGGTCGAGGAGTCCAACGACTGGAGATTCTCCGGCAGGTGGTGGTCGAAGCCGCACGCTGTGCAGCGAAGCCGCCCGTGGGTCTCGCCGAGCTCGTAGCTCGCTGCTACCTTTCGAACTCCAGGAACGTAGTCAGTTCGCGACCCCGGCGACGATTGTGATCGCAAGCACAGCCAAGCCCACGTAGCCGAGCAGAAGGCCGACGACGGCGGCACCAGTGCCGGTCTGTCGCTGGCCGAGACGGTTGCGGCGCCGGATCTGATGCAGCGCGAGGTGTCCGAACAGCACCGCGAGGATTGACCCGAACCAGAAGATCCACAGTGCTCCGAAGGCCAACGAAGCGATGGCCAGCCCGTTCGAGTCGCGCCTGTATCTGCTGACAGCGTCCTCCGACCCGTAAGCGGACCAGGCGGGGCGAGGACAGTTTCGCCGTGCAGGCCCCCACCCGGGCTGGGGAGGGATCGGCGAGCCGTACGGTGCCAGCCCGGGGAACAGCGGCGCGTCGAGGGGAGGCGGGACGAGGGGCACGGCGGAAATCGGGGGCCGATTCCTTGGCGGGTGAGGTCGGCCGACTGGCGAGGCGCCTGGAGCCTGGCCCGCCGCGCCGTTCCAGACCCCCTGGGGGGGATGGCTGCCTTGGGGTTGACCCGCCTGAACCGCAGGTGCGCCGCATGAAGGACAGTAAAAGGCACCCTTTGGCACGTCGTGGCCGGCGAAGCACATGCCCCCGAATTCCGACTTTGCGTCGTTTGACACCACCGACCTCCCATCGCCGAAGGATTTCTTTCCAACATAAGCCACGAGCTACGCGATCCGGCTTCGTTCCGGCTTTACATAAGTATGCAAGATCCCTACGACATCTTGGACTCGCCTCTCGCCGGGCGCGGGGAGCTCGAAGCGATCGTGGCGAAGGCTGGACGCCGTCGACGCCAGACGCTGGTGGCGTCGATCGCGACTACAGCGGTTGTCGCGCTCGGCTCGGGCTGGGCGATCGCCGAGGCGTCGGTGGGTCACCCGACCTCCGTTGCGCTACAACATTTGAGTACGGCGCCTTCGAGTGCCTCGACTCAACCGGCAACCTCATCGGGAAAGGCAAATGCTGGCGCTTCGACGGCCTCACCTATCGGTACGACCCCCGGGGTGTCGGGGTCCGGTGCCCTTGCGGTCCCCGTCTTCGTCAAGCCTTGGACGAAGCTGTTCGTGCGCTCTGCTGGGAACGTGACCATCAGGGGTTACGAGGTGCCACCCCCGACCAACGCGGCCCCCCTTACAGGCTGCCGGTACCTTCTCCCCTACACGAGCCTCACATTCGAAGCAGAAGTTTCGACGCCCGAGATTGTCGGGACCGTAGGTGGTTTCGTCTACTCTGAGCTCGGATCGCCCGTCTCGTCGAATACGTCGCCCCAGGGTCCGTCGTCGGCGTTGGCGCAGACGGCGTACTTTGTCACCGCTAACAGAATCGGTGTCTCCGAAGGAGCCCCGCTTTATGTGGTCGTCGCTCACGTTCCGTCGGACGTGGACAACGTGACGCTGTCCGGTGTCGGCCAAGGCGCTTCGGGCTCGAAGGTTCTGGACCAGATGGCACCGGTAGACGGCTGGGTGGCACTGACCGTGGCTGCTCCGACGGGGAGCGTCACGAATAGCCCTTTCGCCACCCTGCAGGCTTACGGGCCGGGAAACGTGTTGGAGCATCAGGCGTCGGTGTCGCTCGGGGTGAGCCCCCCGAACATCTTCCAGCCGAGGGTCTGCTTCGGAGGTGTCGGTCCCGCGGTTCTTCCTAATCGTACGCCCACTCTGCCTGTGGTCGGCACGACGACGACCATCGCCCCGCCTACCACCGTGGGAGGGGTTCCGGGCGTGGCTACGACCGTGTCTCCGCCACGGTCCTGACGCGGCGCGACGATGGTCGTCGTGGATCCACCCCTGGCCGTCGAATCCGGCGAGGAGACAGATTTCGTCAGCTGCTACACGCGGCACTACGGGCGTCTTGTCAAGGCTTTACGCATGGCGGGGGCTGACCCGGGGACCGCCGAGGAGACTGCCCAGGAAGCCTTCGCTGTCGCCCTCGTGCGCTGGAACCGGGTGCGGCGCGGGTCGAACCCGGCCGGCTACGTGTATACGACCGGGTTTCGTATCCTGCGAAAAAACCTCGCTCGCACGTCGCGCTGGGATGTCGGAGATCCACCGGACCGAGCCCGTGCAGACGACGACACCACCGGAGAAGCTGTCGCAGGCAGGCTCGACGTCGAAGCAGCACTTACCTCGATGGCGCCCCGCCAAAGGGCGTGCGCCGTCATGTGTCTACTGTTGGGCACGTCCACGAGCGACGCCGCCGACGCTTTGGGGATCGCCGCCGGCACAGTCCGCAAGCATTTGGAGGCGGCAAGGGCGCGCCTAGAGGTGGTCGTGAGACCCGACTCGTCCTAGAAATACCTGTCTTGTCCTACGGGGCCGTTGAATAAAGGGGGCCCGTCGCTGATGCCCACTCGTTTCGAGCGGGGGCTGACGAGGTACCGTGGGAGGCGATGAACAACGAAACTGGAGCGCTTTGCCTCGTCGGCGGTGCCGAATGGACGAACGGCTGCACCTTCGACGCGAGCCTCTGGGAGGCGTCGGGGAAGCCTGAGGTATTGGTGCTACCGACTGCGGCCGCATACGAGCACCCTGCCAGAGCGGTCGAGACAGCTAAACGCTGGTTCTCTTCTTTCGGTGCTGATACCTCGGGCTTGATGATCCTCGCGCGACCTGACGCCTTCGACTCCGACCTGGTAGCGAGGCTCGCGTCGTCGCGGTTCACCTACATCGGGGGAGGCTCTCCGATACACCTGAGGTCCGTGCTCAAAGACACCCCGGCCTGGTCGGCGCTTGTCGCGTCTTGGCGCAACGGCGCCGTCCTCGCGGGCTCTTCCGCAGGGGCGATGGTCTTGGGCGACTCGATGGTCGATCCCCGCGGCGGGGCCCTCACACTGGGCCTCGGTCTGTTGGAGCGCCTGGCGGTGCTTCCTCATTACGACACTTGGTCGCAGGAGAAGGCCCGCAGAAGCGTCTCGTTGGCGACTGGCCACTTGCGGATTGCCGCTATCGACGAGCGCACAGCGCTGATCCGCGACCCTGACGGGTCGTGGCGCAGCGACGGTGCAGGTGCCGTGGCGATCTATGTGGACGGCCGAGCTGTCGGCCTGGAAGCGCTGAACGAGAACTGACCCGCGGGCCTCCAGATTTCTCTGCGTGGCCCCGGGCAGTCCCTGTGGCCACGATCGATCGACCTGGCTAGTCGGCGCTCTCCGTGATGGTCACCGACTCGATCGCCACGGGCTCCTTGGGCGTCCCGGAGCGAGAACCGACTGCGTCTATCGAAGCCACGACGTCCAGCCCGGAAATCACCTTTCCGAAAAGCGAATACGAGGGGGGAAGCGCTACGCCTTGTGGCCCGCTGATCACGAAGAACTGGCTGCCGTTCGTGTTCGGTCCGGCGTTCGCCATCGCGAGCGACCCGACCTCGTATCGCCCCGGTTTGGGAAGCTCGTCGTTGAAGCGGTAACCGGGTCCACCGCGACCCGTCCCGGTCGGATCGCCTCCTTGCAGCACGAAGCCCGGGATTATCCGGTGGAAGACAACCCCGTCGAAGTAGTGGTAGCGAGCGAGGAAAACGAAGCTGTTGACGGTGACCGGAGCCGCAATGGCGTCCAGCGAGATCCGCATCGCCCCCTTAGACGTCACCATCTCGGCGCTGTATCGGTGCGCGGGGTCGATGCATATCGGCGGCGCCTCGTCGAACGAAGCAACCTTCGGGCTGCTGCCGTCGGCTTGCGGACAGGGGTGAGTCATCGGGTGTCTCCGGTCTTGTCGGTAGGTCGGCGCCTTCTCAGAGCGTTCGCGGTTCTACGACGCACTGATGGTGATCTTGTTGACCAAGGTCAGATTGGCGGGGGCGCCCCCCAGCTGACTGTTCGGGACGGTGACGCTCGAGGCCAGAATCTTCTGCAGCACGCTGAGTCCGCTCGTCACGTGCCCGAACACAACGTAGGTGCCCTGGCTATTCAGGTTAGAGCAGGCGGACGTGACGCAGAAGAAGAACTGCGCTCCGGCGCTATTCGGCGCACTCGTGCGCGCCATGACGAGGTCTCCGGGGGCATAGGTGAACCCTTTGCCCTCATCGGGGATCGTGTACCCCGGCCCGGGATCGCTTGCGCTCTGGGTAGTAGGAGACCCGCCCTGGATGATACCGATCGACGTGTCGGTGCGGAACAGCGCCGTCCCGTCGTAGTAGTGGTACAGGGAAAGGACGACGAAGTTGTTGGCGGTGTTCGGCGTCTTGGTCGTGTCAAGGCTGACCACGACGTTGCCGACGTTGAGCGCGAAGGTGGCGGTGTAGGCGGCGCCCTTCGTAATGCAAAGGGGAGGCGCTTTCGCGAACGATGTGACGTGAGGCGACGAGCCATTCGTTGCGGGGC
>JAKBBS010000245.1 GCA_021808425.1 Actinomycetes bacterium | reverse complement strand
GACAGCTCCACCTGGGTGAGCTGGCGCACCCGGCGCAACTCACCGAGTGCATCTCGGACCTGCTCGGCGACGACCTTGGTCCGCTCGCGCTCCACCCGCTCCCGGCGAGCCGGGTCGGTCATCACCTCGGCCTCGAGCTCCTCGAAGTGCTTCATCGCTCATCCCTCCTCATCGTCTCGATGTGCCTGGCATACAGCTCTTCTGCTCGTGGGATCGCTTGTCGGTACCACGACTGCCACTGCCCGGCTTTGTTGCCCCCGACGAGCAGCACCGCCCTCCGGCCGGGTCGAAGACGAACAGCACACGCAGGTGGGCCCGGCCGAGCGTGGCTCGCAGCTCCTTCAAGTTGGCAAGCCGGCTTCCGGCGATGGTGTCGACCGTCGGGCGACCGACAGCGGGGCCGTGGTCTCGAAGCACGGCGATGCGCGCCGTCAGCGCATCTTGGTGCTCTTCGGTGAGCGCGTCCCACCACCGCTCGAACTCCTCGGTGACGAGAAGCTCCCAGGGCATCGCATCAGTATACCGTCAGGAGGTTATACCGTCAACAAGATAGACCACTTCGGCGCCCGAGCCGCTCACCGGGTTCCACCATCGGGCCAGACCGCTGACGGTGGTGACTGCGTCGAAGACTGCTTCGGATGGCGCGTCGCCAGCGCCCTGCTGGCGTTCTTCGATGCCTCCGAGCCCGACCACGACGCGGTGTCAGCGGCGCTCGCCGCAGCCGATGTCCTGGTCGTCTCTCCGTACGCGGTGGCCGAGCTCGACTACCTCGTGGCCACCCGACACGGCGTGGACGACGAGCTCGCCGTGCTGGCCGGCGGAGCGTGGGACCTGGCAGCGTTCGACGAAGAGAGCTTCGCCGCTCCCGGGTGGTGATCGCCAGCTACCGGGACCAGGAGATCGGAGTCGCGGATGCATCGATCGTAGTCCTGGCCGAGCGGTACCGGACGCGCGCGATCGCCAGCCTTGACCGCCGACACTTCGACGTCCTGCGTCCCCTCGACGGCGGCTACTTCGAGGTGCTCCCGCGCGTGGGTTGAGGGCGTCTGTCGGGAACGTCTCACCGAGATAGAATTTTTTAAGGCATCCCGCACCAGGGCCGTGCGGCTGATTAGGGCGACCGCATAGGGGAAGCGCCGTCACGAGCGGATTCGTCCGGTAGGAACCCGATGGCCGTTCGATGGTGTCGCACGCCAGCGGTATGGGACCACCTGGGGGATCCACCGGCGGCGGTCCGCCTAGGGTTACATCGCCACCTTCGGCCGGCGGGGGTTGTCAACGGCCATTGGTATCTCCCGAGCGACGGCGAGGGGTTGTCCCCGGAGACGGTTGGTGGGTCTCCCCGTGCGCGGCCACGGTAAGTCCCCGAGGGCGGCCCTGAGCCTTCGCCGCGGAGGTCTGCGAGTAAGGGGTGAGGTGAGGGGGCGTGACCTCTTGCCGGCAAGGGCGTCGGTGAGGAGGATGCTGTCGCCGTCGGTGTATGACATGGGCGTGGAGTAAGAGCGGGTCGACTAGCTCGCCGGGAGGCTGGCTGCGCCAGGAGTGATGTTGTCTGTTGGCGCTGTCACGCGTGACCGATGAATACCCGAGTTCACAACACTTGTGGCGTCTGTAGGTCACGCGGAGCTTGTCCGGATTGCGGATCATCCGGATCGACGTGACGAGGCCGCCAGTCGTCTCCAGGGAGATCGCCGTGTCAGGAACCCCGCTGAGGTAAAGGAGCGCGCCCGGTGCGCCGTTGACGGTGATGGGAGTCAGTGTGGCCCGACGATCAAATCTTTGGGCCAGGTTGACAAGAAGCCGGGCGACTCGAAATGGTCCTATGACGGGGTAACGGGCTGCTCGTCTCGTTGGGCCGCCGTCGTGCACCATGACGACGTCCGGTGCGAGTTGGGCCACTACGGCATCGACATCGCCGGCTGCGACTGCAGCGAGGAAGCGGTCGGTCAGTCGGCGGTCGGCTGCGGTTTGTTGGTGTGTCCGGTCCCGGTGAAGCCGACGTCGGGCTCGGCTGGCGATTTGCCTGCATGCGGCCTCGCTTCGGTCTACCGCGGACGCGATCTCCGCGTACGGCACGTCGAAGACGTCGGCCAGCACGAAGACCGCTCTCTCGATTGGCCGCAGCTCGTCGAGCAGGATGAGGAATCCCAACGTGAGGCTTTCTGTAAGCGCGGCGGTGTCCTCGGGGCTTGGACCCCTGATGAGCGGCTCGGGCAGCCACGTGCCTGGGTACGTCTCCAGTCGGTGTCGACTCGAGCGCAGTTGCTGTATCGAGAGTCGGGTGGTGACGGTCGTGAGCCACGCGGCTGGACGTTCCACACCGTCAGTGGTCTGCCAGCGAAGCCACACGTCTTGGACGATGTCCTCGGGTGGACGAATTCGTCGGCAGGGCCCACAGGGTGAGGTTCTGCGTTCGGGTCGCTCCGTGCACCACTCATCCCACATTGTCATTTCCGTGTCGTGGGCGACCTCGACGTAGTTCAGCGGACAGCGAACCTGGGATAGGGAGCGTCCTTCGTGACGATCCGGATAGCGAAGTCTCCCAGTGGCGTACGGACTGGCCGGGGAGGGACGACCTCCGGGGACTGTGTCACCGCAGGTGACGCCCAATGAAGAAGACGAAGAGGTTGTCGGGCCCGATGCTCGTCGAGCCGGCAGATCCTCGCTCTCAGCCGAGGTCGTTAGTAACTTGTCCGGTAAAATCGTGCATGCTCGAAGCGACCAGCGCCCCGACGAAGAATCCTCCGGGTACTTACCAACGGGCGGCCACATGCCCCTAAGGGCTCGGGCACAGTGACCTTGAAGCGCATATATAGGGAGTTTCGTCAGGACAACCTCCCCGACACGGCAGCAGCTCTTACCTACTACGCCGTACTGTCCATTTTTTCGGCACTCATGGCGCTAGTGGTAGTTGTCGGACTGGTGTCAAACCCTCACACCATTGCTAGAGAACTGACCATTCTGGTCAAGGCCCTTGGCCCCCCATCGGCGGCAGAAGCACTAAAAGGACCGATCAACAGCCTCAGCGAGAGCCACCGCACCGCAGGAATCCTGCTGATAATCAATTTTGGCTCCACTTTGTGGACGGCATCAGGATACGTGGGAACGTTCATGAGGGCCTCGAACGTCATCTATGAAGTCGAAGAAGGTCGTTCGTCGGTCAAATTGCGCCCCCTACAGGTGCTCGTAACAGTGATCATGGTGGTCGTCGTGGCCCTGATCCTCGTCGGGCTGGTGCTGACAGGGTCGATCGCCCAGAAGGTCGGAGCGGTTGCCGGCCTGAACGCCACTACGGTGACCGTCTGGGAAATCGCCAAATGGCCGGTCATGATCATCCTCGTGATGGCAATGACTTCCGGGCTCTACTACGCAGGCCCAAACGCCAAACTCCGCGGCTTCAAGTCGATCATTCCCGGAGCCCTTCTGTCGGTCCTCGTGTGGTTGGTCTCGTCGATTGGCTTTGCGATCTACGTCGTCACCTTCAACTCTTACAACAGTGTCTATGCGGCGCTGGGAGTCATCGTCGGACTTCTAGTCGCGCTGTGGGTCATAAACGTCGCTGTTCTCCTCGGAGCCGAGGTCAACGCTGAGCGCGAACGGGCCCGGCAGATCGAGGACCACGCGCCAGGCGCAGAACTCGAACTCCAACTCGAGCCGCGCTCAACGCCGAAGCCCTAAGGGCGCGGCGGCATTGACCGTCGATGGCCATTTCTTGCAGATCGGCTCGACTGGGGAGGGATGAGCAGCGGTAGGGACGTCGAGGCTGGGCGCTCGGGAGCGACCCAGCGACCTTTTCGAAGCCGCGTTGTATCCCGGCGGACCTGTTAGCTTGGGGCCGCTGGCTGTTGGCCCATCCCGCCATGTCGAACGGGTCGTCGAGCGCTGGAATTCTGTGAGCTACCGCATGCGGACCGCGGTCGGCGCCCGCAGCTTCTCGGGGGCGGACACGATCCAGATGCGTCTGACCCGGTCGCCGGCGACCTCGGCGCAGAGAGCGGTGTCGCCGTAGGTCGGGTCGTGTAGCCACAGGCCGGGCGAACCGTTGAAGCGAGCGGGCTGGTAGCTGGTGGCCGGTGAGGACCGACGGGCCAGGTTGACGATGAAGCGGGTGACGCGCTGCGGCCCGAGGATGGGGTGTCGGGCCGCGCGGCGGGTGGGTCCGCCGTCGCTGACGAGGACCACGTCGTCGGCGAGCAACGCCATGGTGGCGGCCATGTCGCCGTTGAGAACTGCGGCGAGCAGCCGGTCGACTATTGGCTGCGCCGCGCGCGACGGCGGTCGGGGACGGCCGGCGCGTACCTTGCGTCGGGCCCGCACGGCGAGCTGTCGCGTCGATGCCGGGGTCCGGTCCACGATGGCTGCCACCTCGTGGAAGGAGAGACCGAACACGTCGGCTAGGACGAAGACCGCCCGGCTGACCGGATCGAGATTTTCGAGGACGGCGAGGAAACTGATGGTGAGGCTCTCGGCCATCTCGGCGTGCTCCTCGGGTGTGTGGGCGACGACGACCGGCTCGGGCAGCCACGGGCCGACGTAGATCTCCCGTCGGCACTGGGCGGAGGTCAAACGGTCTAGCGCGAGGCGGGTGGTCACCGTCGTCAGCCACGCCGGCGGCCGTTCGATCGACGCCTTGTCGGCGGCCGACCAGCGCAGCCAGGCTTCCTGGCACACGTCCTCGGCGTCGGCGAGGCTGCCCAGCAGCCGGTAGGCCAGGCCGAGCAGCCGGGGTCGCTCGGCGGCGAACACTGCGAGTCCGTCGTCGATGCTCACGTCGCCAGTGTGGCCGACCGGGCTACCTCGAGAGCGGCGCGGCCCGCGGTGGCTCCCGATGCCAGCGCAGTGTCGGCCAGCATCCCCTGCGGGCCTACCCAGTCACCGCACATGGTGATGGCCGGATGCCCGGTGGCGGTGACGGTCGGCCGCCCGGCCAGGCCGCCGAGGCGGGCACGGGGTTGGGTGCCTGCGACCATCATGCGGGCCAAGAACCGGCTGACGGTGGCGGTTTCCGGGTCGATGCCCGCCAGGCGGGCATGGGCTTCGAGGTCG
>JAKBBS010000244.1 GCA_021808425.1 Actinomycetes bacterium | reverse complement strand
TCGGTCGCACTTTCATCGTGCCCGACCAGGCGCAACGGGCTCATGGAGTCCGGCGCAAACTGAACCCGCTCCGCAGCGCGATCGCAGGGAAAAAGCTGATCGTCGTCGACGACTCGATCGTGCGGGGCACCACCACCCGCGCCATGGTCAAAATGCTCCGCGAAGCCGGCGCGGCCGAGGTGCACCTGCGTATATCGTCGCCGCCCTACCGCTGGCCGTGCTTCTACGGGTTGGACACCGGGACACGCTCCGAGCTGATCGCAGCCAACCTCACCGTCGCCGAGATCGAGGAGTACCTCGGCGCGGACAGCCTCGCTTACCTTCGACTCGAAGCCCTCGAGGAGGCGACGGGGGCTGTCGGGGCAGGATTCTGCGACGCCTGCCTCACCGGCGTGTACCCGACGGCGGTGCCCGTCAAGTTCGCGGGAGCGCCGAAGGCGGACGAGCTTCTTGTCTGAGTCCGGATCCATTCACACCGGGCTCACCTACGCTGCGGCCGGCGTCGACATCGACGCCGCCGACGACGCCGTCGAAGCCATCCGTGATCTCGTCGCGTCGACTGCTGTCACACCAGGTGTCATAGGAACAATAGGAGGATTCGGCGGCCTGTTCGAGTTGCCTGCCGGGTACCGGGCCCCGGTCCTCGTGTCGAGCACCGACGGTGTCGGCACGAAGATGGCGGTGGCGATGGAGACAGGGCGTTTCGACACGATCGGCATAGACCTGGTAGCGATGTGCGTAGACGATCTCGTTTGTTGCGGGGCGAGGCCCCTGTTCTTCCTCGACTATCAGCTCCTAGGGCGAGTTGACCCGTCGCAGGTTCGCCAAGTGATGGTCGGGGTCGCCGAGGGGTGCCGGCAGGCGGGCGTCGCCATCGTCGGGGGGGAACTTGCGGAGCATCCTGGGCTTCTGGCGCCGGGTGAACTGGATGTAGCCGGATTCGCTGTCGGTGTCGTCGAGCGAAGCGAGGTAATCGACGGTCCCGCTCGAACCCGCGACGGGGACGTGCTCGTCGGCCTCGCCTCCCCGGGCCTTCGCTCCAACGGTTACTCTCTCGCGCGGGCGGCGTTACTCGGCGCGGCCGGTCGGCGCCTGGAGGATCCGGCGTGGGAGGGGGCCGGTGAGCACAGCCTCGCAGACGAGCTGCTTCGCCCGTCGGTCATCTATGCGCCGACGGTCCTCGAACTGATCGCGTCGGGCGTCGACGTGCACGCCGTCGCCCACATCACCGGCGGGGGTCTTCCGGGGAACCTTCCCCGAGTTCTTGCGCCGGACGTAGACGCGATCTTGGACAGGTCCTCGTGGGAGACTCCGAGGATCTTCTCTGAGATACAGGTGGCCGGCGCGGTAAGCGACGACGAGATGGCAAGGGTGTTCAATCTCGGATTGGGCATGGTCATCGTCGTGCCGGAAGCCGACGCTCCGGCGACCGTAGAGGTTGCGGAGCGGGCCGGGAGACGAGCTACCGTCGTCGGACGTCTTGTTACGGGTGCAGGTCGGGTCGTCATCAACTGACTCCACGGACAGCAAGGCCAGCTGCAACGAATAACGCGGCGGTAACTCGCGAGTAAGTTGGGCCGGCATACTGACGGGTAGGTAGCACTGGCGTAATAGCCCCCAAAAGGCTTATACTCTCCATGTCACCCAAGATGTGCTTCTCATCCGTAGCGTTCTAAATCGGACACCGCAAGCGAGGTCGAGCGAAAATGGCAGACGATACGAGTCCCGACGCCCTTCTTACGCCCGCCGAGGTTGCCGCGTTGTTTCGCGTCAACCCGAAGACCGTGACTCGCTGGGCTAGGGCCGGCAAGATCACCGCCATACGGACATTGGGTGGCCATCGTCGTTTTCGCGCATCGGAGATCAGGCGATGCATCGAGGCCATGGAAAGCGAAAGTCCCGCTTGATCGGATGCGGTTAGTAGCTGTAGCTGTAGCTGTAGCTGTAGCGGTGTCCAGTTGCTAGACGACCGTCTGGAGTTTCCACGTGGGTTCGCGGCCCACACAGCCCCCCTCGGGCTTCGAGAGACAGGAGACGACTTCGCCGTTGTCTTCTCCCGGACTCCCGCATCGAGCGCAGGGGTGTTCACTCGGAGTCTCTTCGCCGGCCCGAGCGTCACGTTGAGCAGGGGGCGCGCCAAGTCCGGGAGGGCAAGGGCGATAGCCGTCGTCGCCAAGAACGCGAACGTCGCGAACGGCGACCAGGGCTTGCGCGACGCGATCGAACTGTCGAACCTCGTCGGGGCCGGAACCGGGGTCGACCCCGAGGAGATCGTCGTCGCAAGCACCGGCGTCATCGGCCGTCCCTACCCGATGGCGCTGATCCGGTCTGGTCTGGCCACGCTGAATTCGGCTCCCTTCGAGTCGAAACCGACCGATGTCGCCAAGGCGATGATGACCACGGACACCGTGCTCAAAGTCTCGGAGCAGACTGTCGGCAAAGCCCGGGTGCTCGGCGTGGCGAAGGGCGTCGGGATGATCGAGCCGGACATGGCAACGATGCTGGCATTCGTCTTTACCGACGCCCAGGCAGAACCGGCGCTGCTCGACCGGCTGTGGCGGCGGGCGGCAGACGAGACCTTCAACTGCCTGAGCGTCGACACCGACACCAGTACGTCTGACACTGCGGTCGTCCTCGCCAACGGTGCGGCAGGGCCGGTGAGCGAAGCAAAACTCGGGGTAGCAATCCGGGAGGTGTGCCGCGACCTGACGATCCAACTCGCGAGGGACGGCGAGGGTGCGACGAAGCTGATCACGGTGACAGCATCTGGGGCCGCTGACAACCGTCAAGCCCGCCGAGTAGCGAAAGCCGTCGTGAACTCGCCCCTCGTCAAGACGGCCGTGCACGGAGCCGACCCCAACTGGGGACGTGTTGCAATGGCGATAGGAAAATGTTACGACGAGCCGGGAATCGACCCGGACCGAGTCGAGATCTACTTCGGCGACCTTCAGGCCTACCCGGCCAGGCCCGGACCGCAAGGTTTGGCTGCCCTCGCCACGGTGATGAAGGCTGACCACGTCGACATCACCGTCGAGCTGGCGAACGGCGAGGCGAGCGCCACCGTCTACGGCTGCGATCTGAGCGCTGAGTACGTGCACATCAACGCCGACTACACGACCTGAACGCCGTGACCGACGCCCGCCGGAACCGCCGTGACCGACGCCCGGCGGAAGCTAACCCAGCTTCGAGATGACCCCGCCGAGCATCGAAGGAAGCTTCGAAAGATCTAGCTGAGTTGCGCTCGATGGCGCCGAAATTGTCGCCGTCGAAACCGACATTCGTAGAGGGACCGAGAAGGAAGGCTTCGTCATAGTGGCGAACTGGTCGAGGTTGAGGTCCGCTTCGGAGAGCTTGCCCGAGGATGTGTATGCGTCGATCGTGACAACCAGAGTCGACGGGACCGAAGCGAGGCTCTTGGAGAGACCACCGAGCTTGTTGCCCACGGACGGGATCAGGCCACCCGCAGTGTTGAGCGCGCTGTTGACAGACGCGGCAAGAGGCCGCGCCTTGACGTCGATGGCGTACTCCTGACGTCCCCCGCTGCTTGGAAGGCTGGTCACGGTCGAGTTGGCTTTTATCGCCGCAAGGATGTTGGTTCGCAACCCCATAAGGGCTGTACTCACATTCGAGCTGGTGGAGCCGGCCCCAAACGAGGCGAAACTCTTGAGCTCGCGGAGCAGCGGGGCGAGCGTCTCGTGGCTGACCTCCACCCAGCCGCCGTTAGCGAGCGCCGAAAGACCCGGGACGTCGGCGTTCAGCTTGAGAAGTTCGTTGTCGAGGCCGGTCGCCTTCGAAGCAGGCTGACCGAGGTCACTGACGAGCGTTGGCGCCTGGAGGTGAAGGTACAGCGACTGGCCGACGTATCGGATTTCGAGTGGAGTGTTCGAGGCGAACGTGACGCCGAAGTCATAGGAGTTACCGGTGTCGCTTGAAGCAGTCGTGGAGTCGAGAGGCTCTCCGTGGCCCGTCTGCTCCGCGAAGAACACCGACCCGGTGCTCAACGCCGTCGCGAAACCCGTGTTCGGGGCCTTGGTCGGGCCCATCGAAGCGAGTTGAGCGGCCTGCGAAGCCGTGACCGGAATCGAGAAGGTCGCCTTTATGCTCGATTGGCTTCCTAGAGCCGAAACCGACGCCGCAAGGTCTCCTGCAGGGCCGGTAGCGCTGATAGTGGAAGCAGTCTTGGTGGTCGTGCCGCAAGCTGAGAGCGCCAGACCGACGGACGCCACTCCAAGAAATCCAGCTGCGAAGCGGTTGGCTGTCGGGCGGTTCGCCCCGTGGGTCTGTGTCAACGTTTGCTCCTGATCTCGCATCAAGCCTAACGGTGTGCCAGGCGATAGTGTGACCGCCGGTCCGGTTCGCTTGGCGGTCAGGCGCATCTAGGATGATCTGGATGCAAGGCTCACCTACTTCTCGGCTTCCCCGTCGCGCGCTGCTCCTGGAGAACATCCACCCGGGGGCTGCCGACCGGCTGAGCGAGGCCGGTTTCGCAGTAGAGACGGAAAAAGGTGCGCTGGACGACGACGAGCTAGTCGAGCGGATCCAAGGGGTCAGCCTGCTCGGGATTCGCTCCCGAACGCAGATAACCGCGGATGTCCTCGACGCGTCCGATCAGCTTGTCGCTGTCGGCGCATTTTGTATAGGGACAAACCAGATCGACCTGGGCGCTGCCACCCGGCTCGGCGTGACCGTGTTCAATGCGCCGTTCTCCAACACCCGATCCGTGGTGGAACTGGTCATCGCCGAGATCATCGCCCTGACCCGACGGCTTACGGAGAAGAACGCCGATATGCACGCCGGGGTTTGGAGCAAATCCGCGTCCGGCGCTCACGAGGTGAGGGGTCGGCGCCTAGGGATCGTCGGCTACGGCAACATCGGCTCGCAGCTTTCGGTCCTGGCGGAGAGCCTCGGCCTTTCCGTCGGCTTCTACGATGTCTCGGACCGCTTGGCGCTCGGAAACGCGAGGCGCTTCTCGTCGCTTCAGGAGCTCCTGGCGTGGGCCGACGTGATCAGCCTCCACGTGGACGGCCGCGCCGACAACAGGGACATGTTCGGCGAGGACGAGT
>JAKBBS010000243.1 GCA_021808425.1 Actinomycetes bacterium | reverse complement strand
GACCCGAGCCGGCCGGCGCGATCTGATCCGCGTCTCGACGGCCTCGACGTCGAAGTCTTCGGAGACGCGTTGAGCGCTGCCCGGCACGCTTCGGTCCTCGTCGTGCTGACCGAGTGGCCCGAGTTCGCCGACGCCGATCTCGGAAGCGTTGCGGAGGTCATGTCGGGGAAGGGTCTCGTAGATGCCCGCAACATGATCGACCCGGCCCGGGCGAAGGCCGCCGGCCTCGCATACGTGGGGATGGGAAGGTCTTGATGCGCTTCTTGGTGGCCGGCGGTGCCGGGCTTATCGGATCGGCAATGTGCGAGCATCTCGTCGATCGAGGTGACGAGGTCGTCTGCCTGGACAACCTAGTTACAGGCTCGCGATCAAACGTCGACGAGCTGTCAGGCCACGACCGCTTCAGTTTCGTCGAAGCCGACATCACTTCTCCTATCGACGTCGACGGACCGTTCGACGCGGTGGTCAACCTGGCGTGCCCAGCGTCGCCGGTCGACTTCGGCCCGCTCGCCCTCGAGATCCTGTCCGTCGGCTCGACCGGAGTGAGAAACCTTTTGGATGCGTCGCGGCGCTGGAATGCGACGTTCCTGCAGGCGTCTACCAGCGAGGTCTACGGGGAGCCGCTCGTGCATCCCCAGCCCGAGTCTTACTGGGGGAACGTGAATCCGGTCGGGCCCCGTTCGGTGTACGACGAGGCGAAGCGCTTCGGCGAGGCGCTAATAATGGCCTACCACCGCAAATACGCGATGGCGGTTCGCATCGCCCGAATTTTCAATACCTACGGTCCGAGGATGCGCCCCGACGACGGTCGGGTGATCTCGAACCTCGTGACCCAGGCACTAGCCGGCGAGCCGCTCACGGTCTACGGTGACGGCGCCCAGACCCGAAGCTTCTGCTACGTCGACGACGAGGTGGCCGGCCTACTTGCTTTGATCGACTCGGACGTGGTCGGGCCGGTCAACATAGGCAACGACACCGAGTACACCGTACTGGCGGTCGCGCGATTGATCATCGAGCTCACCGGCTCGGCGTCGCCGATAGTGTTCGCGCCTCGCCCGACGGACGATCCTACCCAACGACGACCGGATCTCACGCTCGCTACGAGCACGCTCGGCTGGAAGCCGACCACGCCTTTGGCCGAGGGACTCAAAGCCACGATCGATTGGTTCGACAAGCAGCTACCTAGGTAGCACGGCGATTGTCACATCCAGGTAGCCGCCGGGGTCGGGGAATTCGGAAGGAGTTCGCTCAAATCGGCTAGCTCGTCCTGCAGCTTCGCGATCTCTTGTGAAAGGGCGAATGCGTCATCTGCACGCCCTTGGACAAGCGCCCGCTTGCGCTGCTCGACTAACTCCTCGAGTTGGAGTTCGACTCCCATTGCACGTTCGCTGGGATCCATACACGTATATATATCCGTTGCGTGCCGGTTGTCAAAACAAACGACTTGTCCCGTTGCCGCCTCTGCTCAAAGTTGACGGGCGCCCTGCCCGGTCACCTTGTCCCAAACGGGCGAGTACCGGACGATGCAGCGAAGCGCCTGGAACCCGTCTCTCCAGCCGATCTTCTTACCTTCGGCGTAGGTTCGCCCGGAGTAACTGATTCCGACTTCGTAGATACGTGCTCCGCTGCGGGCGACCTTTGCCGTGATCTCCGGTTCGATCCCGAAGCGGTCCTCGCGGAGGTCCAATGTCTGGATGATCTCGCGCCGGAAGACCTTGTAACAGGTCTCCATGTCCGTGAGATTCAGATTGGTAAAAGCGTTGGACAGCGTCGTGAGGAGTTTGTTGCCGACCGAATGCCAGAAGTACAGCACCCGGTGGGGGCGATCCGACATGAACCGCGAACCGTACACGACGTCTGCCTCGCCGATCACCAACGGCTCCAGGAGGCGGCCGTACTCGCCGGGGTCGTATTCGAGGTCCGCGTCCTGCACGACCACGAAGTCAGCGGTCGCTTCCGCGAACCCTCGGCGTAAAGCTGCTCCTTTGCCCATGTTGCACGGTTGCGCTATCACCTTCATGCGCGTGTCGCCGACCGAGCGGACCTCGTCGAGCGTGCTGTCTGTCGAGCCGTCGTCGACGACGACGACCTCGGCAACCCACGGCGATTCGAGCACCCGGGCTAGGAGCGACTTGACGGTTGCAGCTTCATTGAAGCACGGCACTACAACGCTCAGACAACGCGACTCACCCACTGACTTCTCCTCTCACGCCTATCTTTCCCCGCCGGACATCATAGCTTGCATCGCATTTCGATCAGGTGGGCGACTTGCTCGAGTGGTCGCCCGAGGGTGTCGGCGACTGCCAACACTCGAAGCTTGCTCCACGGCGCTGGGGTCACGATCGCCACCCGCTCCCCGCGCGACGTGCAGGAAACGACTGCGTGTATAACCGACTCAAAAGCTTCGCTTGGGGACACATCGACGCCGCAGCGCACTTCGAAACTGTCACCCGTAGCGGGCGCAGGGTCGGCAGGGTTGGGCGAGACGTCGAAACGTTCGCCGGGCTCAGCTCCAGTTCCTGCTATCACCGCGTCACGGGTCGTGGCCGCAATCGCATCGAATCCCGTGAAGCGCGCCTGGCCTTCGATGCTGTCGGGCAGGCCCCATTTACGGATGAACTCGAAACGGTTGCGTGCCAGCATCGCCGATATCGAACCAAGCTTCGCGTCGGAAGTGTCCGCGCTGTTGCCGAAGTGAAGCACCCGCAGCGTCTCGCTGTAGGCGACTTTGAGACCGGCGGAGCGGGCCTTCAAGGACAGGTCGAGGTCTTCGCAATAAGCCGGGAAGTATCGGTAGTCGAACCCGCCGAGCGCCTCGAAGAGCGACCGGTTGATGACGGCGCAGGCGGCCGACACGTGGTCCGTCGCCACGACGGGCCTGCAGCGAAGGTCATGCAAGTCGGAGCCGCCTCCATTTTTCCTGACATATCCGGCGCCGTCCATAGTGGACCCCGCTTCTTGGACCCTACCGTCCGAGGAAACGAGCGTCGCCCCGAGGATCCCGACTGTCTCGTCCGCTATGTAGGCGTCGAGGAGCTCCCGAAGCCAGTTGTCCGCGACGAACACGTCAGGGTTGAGGAACACTAGATGGCTCGCCCTCGCATGTTCGGCTGCGATGTTGCACGCTTCGCCGAAGCCTCGGTTGGTGTTGATCTCGATTACACGGATCCGGTCGTCGAGGGCAGCGGCAGCGTCGAGACACGGCTGGGGGGGTCCGTTGTTGGCTATCAAAAGCTCCCACGCCGCACCGGCTTCTACCGCTGCGACGACGGCGGCGCACGAGGCGGCGAGCTCGGGCTCGTCGAACGAGACGATTACTACCGAGGCTTGCGGGGCAGTCCCGCTCGACGTGGCGATCACGGAGGCGTCTACCCAAGGCGCGCTGCGAGCCTTCGAACGTGCGTTCCGCAGCGTCACGCCGGCGACCGCCGATATTTGCCCCGCCGCCGCAAGGGCATCTTCGACGCTGCTCGAGGATGGCAGCGAACCCCGCAAGAGTCGTCGGCCGGCCGCCGCCCCAACCCATAACGTCGTGAACATCTGACCCGACAGCACACGGCGCAGTTCGGAAGCCACCTCGTCGAGGCTCCGTGCGGTGTCAAGGAGTTCAGCGCCGCAGCGCAATGCCGCTGACTCCTCGCCGAGTCGCAGCTCGATACCTTCTAGAGGGTCGGCTGGGCTCAATCGTCGAAGCCTTCGGATGGAGGTAAAAGTCGCCCAAGTCGAGCTGGCACGGATCGCCGGTAAGAGGGTAAGGCGCAGGCTGTCGAGCGGCACTTCGACCGCGGCAGCGAACTGCCGATCAAAGTCCTCGTGTGTGAGTTTGCGCACCGACCTCGCGAGCCGAGCGAAAGTCAAACTCCCCGAGGTCAGGTCTTGCATCGCCGAAACTGGCCTCTCCAAGTCAACGCCAGGACTCGGTCAGCGGCACGAGGTGCACTCCGCTGCTGCCGGCACTTCATGGCCGAAAGTCTAACATCGTGGCATGTCAGCCCTCGCAGGAGCGCAACGTCTGGTCCAGCGCGCGCGTCTCGCCCCATGGCGCGTCGAGCGGATCCTGGAGGAGACCGCCGCCTTGCACGACGACATCGAGCGACTCCGCGTCGAAGTTGACACCTCCGGCCAGGTCTTGGGTGACGCTCTCATGACGCTAACCCGCTCGCTCGACGAGGTCTTGGAGCGGATCGCTGCCATCGAGGACCGCGTCGCGGGATCGGATAAGTAAGGTCAGGGCTACAGGGTCGGTGACGGCGATGCCCCGTGTAGTTTTCGGCTTGCAGGGGCTTCAGCAGCACGGTGTTCAGCAGCAGGGTTTCCTGCCGGATGCCGCCCTCGACGCGAGCCTCAGTTTTGTGCGCGCGATGGCCGCGCACAGGCGCGACATGGTGGCCGGGCTCAGCGTCGATCCGCAGAGCGATGCCTCCTGGCTGACCAGACTTTTGCCAGCTGGACTGCCGATACTATCGGCTAAGGAAGTCCAGGCGATCGACGGTCCCCTGGTCTTTCACGTTTTGAGCCTGCTCTCCGGGCGCGGAGCGCAGCAGCTTTGGCCGGCCTGGGCGCGACCTGCCACGGTCGCCTTGGCGGTGAGCGTGCACGACGACCTGACCCGCCTAGCCCTCGAATCTTCCTCGGACACCCCAGAGGGCCGCCTCAGTCAAAGCCGGCACCGCTTGATCCGCCGAGCAGATGCGGTGATCGCGACGTCGCACGCTGGAGCGCTCGACGCTATCGGCTGGGGTCATGCCACCCCGGAGAAGGTGTTCGTCGCACACGAAACCGTCGACAACCCTTGCTCCGCCGTGTCGGAGGGCTCTGCCCCTCGCATCGACGGTTTCAACGCCGCCGGCGATTTCGTCGTCTCTCCGGCGTGCGCTTCGTCGTCCATGCACACGGAGAATATCGTCCGCGCGTTCATCGGTCTCGCTTCGCAGGTCCCCGGCGATCCGCAGCTCGTGCTGGTCGCCAAGCAAGGCAGGACCTTCGCCCCGAACTACATTGCAGATCTTGACGGCGACTCGCGCCCGCCGGTGATTGTCGCCACCGGCCTCGAGCTCTCCGAGTTGCGCTGGCTGTACCGGTCCTGCCTTGTAACTGTCAT
>JAKBBS010000242.1 GCA_021808425.1 Actinomycetes bacterium | reverse complement strand
TCTGTGGAGCGCTGGCGGTGGAGACGGACGGCGGCGGGTTGGATGCTGTGGTCATCGTCGGAAATCGCAGTTGTTGATCGAAACGACGAACACACCCGTAGGCAGGGCGTCGAAATGCGTGGCGATGCTAACTTCTCCCGAAGCCTACGTGGGTTTGGGCGCGATGCCGAAGTCGGTGGCGATCCTGCTGATCCGTCGAGCCATATCGACGTCGCGCTGGGTGACCTTTGGGCCCTTGCTATGAGTGCACATCGTGACTTTGAGCACGCCGTATGAAAGCGTGAGATCGGGGTGGTGGTCCTCGGCGTCGACTGCCTTCGCCACTTCAGCGATGAAGACGGCGGCGCTGCTGTAATCCGTGATCGTGAAGCTGGCATGAAGCGCTCGGTCCTGCTCCTTCCAACCGACAAGACCGGACCCGAGGATCTGTTGGCCGGTGAGCGCTTCCATAGGTTCAACTCTGCCACGGAGCGCCACTTGTTGGTGGGCAAGCCGACTACAACTACAGTAAATCTCTGTGTGCGGACGTTTTGCTTCGACGTCGAGCGTGCGCGACCTGGCGTCGGTCTTCGAAGCAGACTCTGTGACGGTCGACGAACGTGGTCCTCGCTACAACGTCGCACCCACCACGGACGTCCTGGCCGTAACAGCAGCCCCGGACAGTTCCGGTGGGTCCGCCCTCGAAGAAGTGTTGCGAAGGGAGTTGACGGCGCTTCGATGGGGCTTGGTTCCGTCTTGGGCGAAGGACCCTTCAGTGGGATCCAAGATGATCAACGCCAGGGCGGAGAGCATTGCCACGAAACCCTCGTTTCGTTCCGCCTTCGCGAAGCGGCGATGCCTCATACCGGTCGACGCCTTCTACGAGTGGAGACGCGAAGGTTCCAAGCGCTACCCATTCGCTATCGCGAGGAGGGATCGCCGGCCGATGGCGTTTGCCGGAGTCTGGGAGATATGGCGGGACCGGGGCGGCAGTCCAGAGGAGTCGATTCGCAGCGCCGCGATCGTGACAACCTCGGGCAACGAAGTGATGGCACCGATCCACGACCGGATGCCGGTGATCCTCGAAGAAGACACTTGGGAGACTTGGCTGGATCCGTCGTCTGATCGAGAGGAGCTGCTGGGACTTTTGGTGCCGGCGCGTCCAAAGGTCATCGAAGCATGGCCGGTGTCGGACCTTGTAAACAAAGTTGCCAACCGAGGCGCCGAGCTGCTCGACCCGCTGTAGCCGCCTGCCTCTCATGCCCCCCGGCTGGACGTCGCCGTTAGATGCGGATCTGCTCCCACGAGCGGGCGACATCCAAGTCTCCGAACACCTCGAGTGGAGACTCACTCAATGTACGACGGTTCCAAAGCCAAAGAAAAAGGTCCTTTGCCGGTCCGCGAACAGCGGCTGCGATTCGCGACCTCCTGGGAGAGGGGATCCTGCTGCGCTCCCCGCGGAGCCTCGCCGCCCGCCACGGGCTCGTTCAGCACGGCGTCGTCGCGGGCTCAGGGGCCGCGGCGGCGCGCTCGGGAAGTGCCTTTGATATGGCGGCAGCGACGCCTGGGCCGTCGAGGCCGAGCTGGGCGAGAATCTGCTCCTGGGACCCGTGCGGGATGTACGCAGTAGGCACACCAAGGACGAGGAATGGGGGCACGGCCCGCGTCTCGTTCAGGTCCGCCACAGCGTCGGCGATAAAAGAGCCTGCGCCTCCCGAGCGAACGCCGTCTTCGATCGTGACCACAAGGTCGTGGCTGCCGGCGTCGAGGACCATCTGTGGGTCCAAGGGTCTCACCAGCCGGACATCCCAGAGCGTGCAGTCAACGCCGTCGGCAGCCAGAAGCTCGGCGGCTTCCTCGGCGGCCTCCAGCATCTTCCCCACCGCAAGGATGCACACCCTCGGTGTGTCGGCAGAAGTCGACCCTGTTCTAACCAGCCTGGCATGCAGGCCTTCTCCGACCTTGTCGGGGCTCACCTCACGGGCAGCGCCGCGTGGGTAGCGGATGGCGGACGGGCCGCCGAGCTGCAAGGCAGTGTCGAGCATCGCGGCCAGGTCCTGCGCCGACGACGGAGCGAAAATCGCAAGCCCGGGGATCCGGAGGCACAGCGCCATGTCGAGCACCCCGTGGTGGCTGGCACCGTCAGGACCTGTGATCCCGGCCCGGTCGAGCGCGAAGACGACCGGCTGGCCGTGCAAACCGACGTCGAGGTTCGCCTGGTCGAAAGCTCGTGTGAAAAAGGTCGAGTAGATCGCGACCACCGGCCGCAGACCACACATCGCCATTCCCGCAGCTGACGTGACGGCCGTCTGCTCGGCGATCCCGACGTCGAAGAACCGGTCCGGCCACCTGTCGGCGAACGGTAGGAGCCCTGTCGGCCCCGGCATAGCGGCTGTGATAGCCACGAGGTTCGGGTAGCGAGCGCCGGCGCAGAGCATCGCCTCGTTGAACGCCTGGGTGTAGCCCTTGAGGGCGTGAGGGTCGTCCCCGGGACCTACCGCAGGATCGAAGACGGGTGCATCGTGTAAGCAGCGCTCGTCGTCGTCTTCCGCAGGCTGGTACCCGCGGCCTTTCCTGGTGAGCACATGCACGACGATCGGACCGTCGAACTCCGCAGCCCGCACAAGCGCATCTTCCATCTTGGCGATGTCGTGGCCGTCGAGGGGACCTACGTACCTGACCCCGAGCGCCTCGAAGAACACGGTCGGCTCCACGACCTCGCGCACCGCCGAATAGAGGCCCTGAAGGCTGCTGTAGGCGAGGTTTCCGACGCCCGGAAGATCCCTGAGGCGGTCCTCGAAACGCGAGCGCACCGAGTTGAGACCCGGGTGAAGCCGCAGTCGGGTGAGGCTCTCGGAGAGCCTGGACACTGTCGGCGCGTAGGAGCGGCCGTTGTCGTTGAGGACGACGACTACCCGGCTGGCGCTGTGGCCGAGATTGTTGAGGCCTTCGAAGGCCATGCCACCGGTCAAGGAACCGTCGCCTATCACCGCAACAACCCGTCGGTCGGGGCTGGACGACCGGGCGACCCCGGCCGCGACGCCGTGCGCGTAGCTCAAGACAGTGGAGGCGTGGCTATTTTCCACCCAATCATGCACCGACTCCGCGCGCGACGGGTAGCCGGAGAGGCCGCCCCCTTGGCGGAGAGTAGGGAACATGTCCAGGCGACCCGTCAGCAGTTTGTGCACGTACGCCTGGTGGCCGGTGTCCCAAAGCAGTATGTCGCGGGGGGACTGGAAGACCCGGTGAAGTGCGATCGTGAGCTCCACAGCGCCGAGGTTCGAGCCGAGGTGACCCCCGTTAGTGGCGACAGCGTTGACTATCGCCTCTCGAATTTCGTCCGCAAGGGTCTCCAGCTCGGCGGGGCCCAGCCTTGCGAGGTCCGCTGGCGAGCTGATCGACTCCAAGATCATGTAATCGAGGGTAGCGCTGCGGATAGCTGTTAGTAGGCTCATTTAGTTGGGCCGCGTATGCGGGTAGCCTCAGCTGACCGCTTCATCGAGGCGGGCCGCCCCGCTCGCAAGGTTATTTTTCAAGGAGGCAGATGGTGTTGATCGACCAGGGAGTGCTCGACGTAGTGCTTCGGCGGGCGTTGCGCAGCGGCGGGGACATGGCCGAAGTCTTCGCGGAAGATCGCCGTTCCAGCGGGGCAAGATTCGAGGACGGCCGCGTGGAGGACATGACGTCGGGGCGCGAGCGTGGCGCCGGTATCAGGGTGGTGTCGGGAGAGACGACCGGGTTCGCTCATACCGCAGACCTGAGCGAGACGGGGCTCCTCGCCGCTGCCGAGGCTGCCGCGGGCGCGGCGCGTCAGGGTGGTGGCGGCGTCAAGGTGGCGTCCTTGAACCGGGTTTACGCGCCTGCGCCGACCGAGGTTTCGGTCCTTCCAGAGACCGTCGCGAAGGCGGAAAAAGTGGCGCTGCTCGCCCGCGCCGATGACGCCGCAAGGCGTGCGGGCAGCTCCATCAGGCAGGTGACGGCGGTATATGCCGACAACCGGCGCCAGATCCTGGTGGCGAACAGCGAGGGGGTGCTCGGGACCGATGACCAGGTCAAGACCCGCTTCGCCGTCTCGTGTGTGGCGTCGGGGGACACCGGCATGCAGACCGGCCGGGAGTCGGTGGGAGCGACGATCGGCTTTGAGCTTTTCGACAAGGTTTCCGTCGAGGACATGGCCGCTGCCGCGGCGGCCCGCGCCATAACGAAGCTCGCCGCCAGACCCGCGCCGTCCGGGCGCCTCGCAGTGGTGATCAAGCAGGGAAGCGGCGGCGTGCTGTTCCACGAGGCATGCGGGCACGGACTAGAGGCGGACCTGGTATCGAGGGATGCGTCGGTCTTCAAAGGCAGGGTTGGAGAAATGGTGGCGAGCCCGCTCGTCACGCTCGTCGACGACGGAACGATGGGCCCGGAGTGGGGGGCGATCGGCATCGACGACGAGGGTCACCCTGCCCAGCGCAACGTTCTTATCCAGGACGGCGTGCTCACGGACTACATGTGGGACTGGATGCGGTCCCGCAAGGAAGGCCACCCAGCGTCGGGCAACGGAAGACGGGAGAGCTACCAGCACCTTCCGATGGTCCGCATGACGAACACTTACGTCCTGGCGGGGGCCGAGGATCCCGAGGAGATAGTCCGCCAAACTCCCTACGGGGTGTTCGTCGCCCAGCTTGGCGGCGGCCAGGTCAACACGGCTACCGGCGACTTCGTGTTCGGTATGACCGAGGCCTACCTCATCGAGGATGGGCGCCTGACCGAACCGCTCCGCGACGCCAACCTGATAGGCAACGGTCCCGAGGTGCTACGCAACATCGACGTCGTCGGAAACGATTTCGCGATGGGAAGCCCCGGGACCTGCGGCAAGGACGGCCAAGGTGTGCCCGTCGGCGACGGCCAGCCGACCTTGCGGGTGTCTGCTCTGACCGTCGGCGGCACCGCTCGATGAGCACGACGACCACGCCGACGGCGACTACGCCGGCGCCTGCCTGGCAGGCCTCCGGCGACATCGCAGGGCTCGCCACCTGGGTGGCTGGGCTGGCCCGGGACGGCGAGCAGCTCGAGGCGTACGTGGCGAAGGGTCGAGAGACGGAGATCAGGGTCTTCGACGGGGAAGTGGAGTCGTTGTCGTCGGCGGAGTCGG
>JAKBBS010000241.1:3535-5126 GCA_021808425.1 Actinomycetes bacterium | reverse complement strand
TACCGCTTCGACAGCGACTAGCCGACGCGCTGAGCGTTGTTGAGGTGTTGAGCGCGGAGAACGCCGAGCTGCGGGCTCAGGTCGCTGCGTTCGGGCAGTTACAGGTCGATGTAGAGGTGTTGGTGTCCAGGCTGGCTGAGCAGGCCGAGCGGATCGCCGCGCAAACTGACCGGATAGCCCTTTTGGAGGCCGAGCTGGGAAAGGACTCGTCGAACTCGTCCAAACCGCCGGCGTCTGATCCGATCGGCCCGCGCCAGTCCAGAGCCCAGCGGCGAGCGGAGGCAAGGGCGGACAAACGCCGCCAAGGTAAGCAGCCCGGCGCTCCGGGAGCTCATCTGGCACGCCGGGACCCGGATCGGGTCGTCGAGCGGCGAGCACAGCACTGCCGGGGATGCGGCGCTGATCTTACGGGCGCCGCTGTGGTTGGCGAGGTTCGCCGCCAAGTGATCGACCTGCCCAAGGTGACACCTGTGGTGACCGACCACGTGGCTTACCGTTGCCGCTGCGCGTGTGGGACCGAGACCGTCGCAGCGTTCGCGCCGGAGGCGAAAGCCCCGGTGTGTTGGGGGCCTGAGGTGCGGGCGCTTGCCGTTTACCTCCTCGACCGCCAGCACCTGCCCGTCGAGCGGACCGCCGAGCTGATCTCCGATCTTTTAGGCGCGGACGTGTCGACCGGCTGGCTCTGCCAGGTACAACTCGAAGCGGCCGGCAAACTGGCCGGGTTCATCACCGTATTGAAAGGCCGTCTCGGGTCCGAGCCGGTACTGCACGCGGACGAGACCGGCACCCGGATACGCACGACCAAGCACTGGGTTCACACCGTCTGCGGCGGTCTGCTCACCTTGATCTCGGTGCATCCCAAACGGGGACGTCAAGCGCTCGAAGACATCGGGGTGCTCGGCGCCTACGCCGGAACGCTGGTCCATGACGGCTACGCCTCCTACGACTACCTCGACACGGCCAGCCACGCCCAGTGCGGAGCCCACCTGGTACGCCACCTCAAAGACGTCGGCCAAAGCCAGGCCTTCAAAGCGTGGACCGCCGACATGATCGCCGTGCTCCTCGACGCCAAAGCCGTCTCCGAGGCAGCCCTAGCATCCGGTCACAGCCGTGTCGAAGGTCGCCGGGCGGCTGCTATCCGCCGCCGCTACCACGCCTGTTTGGACCAAGCCTTCGCCCTGCTGCCCGCCGGGCCGCTACCACGACGACGTCACAGCGGCGGATGGAGCATCTACCAGCGTCAAGCCTTCAACCTCGCTACCCGCATGCGAGCCGACGCCGCCGACGTGCTCCGGCTACTCGACGACACCCGGATCCCGTTTGATAACAACCAGGCCGAAAGATCGCTACGCATGGTCAAACTCCACGACAAGATCTCCGGCACCTTCCACAGCCTCAACGGCGCCAGAGCCTTCGCCGACATCCGCTCCTACCTACAAACAGCCGCAAACCACAACCAGAACCCCCTCGGCGTGCTCACCCAACTATTCACCGACGGCCCCTGGATCCCACCCCCCAGACCCACCACCACCTGAACGTTTACGAACACCCTTGAGCTTGCGCAGGTATGCCACAACGCCGTCATAGACGA
>JAKBBS010000241.1:0-3525 GCA_021808425.1 Actinomycetes bacterium | reverse complement strand
CCCGTGCTGCCCGTCACCTTCAAGTGCGACGATCAACTCGGCGTCTCCGAGCACAGGCATGTTGGCGTTGTGGGTACTGGCGATCACCTGTCGAACACCCTTGAGCTTGCGCAGGTATGCCACAACGCCGTCATAGACGAATCTATTGTCCAGATCGTCCTCTGGTTGATCAATAACCAGAGGGGCAGTCGAGGCCCCGAGCAGGAGTAGCAGAAGAGCCGTAGCCCGTTGCCCTTTGGACAGTGAGTCCATCTTCCTCAACTCGCGAGTACCCTTGACGGGTGAAACATCAAGTAGGACCTCGACTGCGTGCCCTACCGACAGTTCCTCCAACTCACGGAGTAACGACTCGCCAGCCGCCTTGAGGCTTGCTGCCTGTGCCCCCCTAATACCCAACTTCGATAGCTCAGCATCACCAGACCGGACCGCCTTAACAAATGATCGCGTGGAGAAATCATCGGTCGCTACTGCCGCCATCATCTGGGTGCGGGCGCCAGAGGTGTGTCTGACGATGACTTCTGTGATATCGGACCGATCCGCTGCTGCGATGGGCTGAACAACAACGACGCCGCCTGTAGCATCGTTGGCCGCACGGACCGCCTTGTGCAGGGCCTCAACTTGCCTCCGTTCCTGAGATCCTAACTGACCAAGTAGCCGGTCCCGTCCCTTCTGAAGCATCTTCAAGGCCTCTGTCTGCCCAGCCAGACGGGGCTCCTTCGCCTTCAGTCCGTCGAGTGCCTTACTCGTGTCTAGGTACTTGTCAGGTTCTAGGCCCTCTTCATGGAGCTTGCGCAGAACCTCAGCATGTGCGTCGCGCTGACCCTTGACTTCGGACTCCCACGCCTCCCTGGTATCGCGAATCGTGGACTCTGCCTCCGTCACCGCCTTACCTGCTTCCTCGGCCAGTTCCTTCAGCCGGGAAGCGAGCTTGGAAGTGGCACCACGCACCTTCTCTAAGACTTCTTCTCTCGGAGAGTCGTCCACCCCCTCGTAGAGCGCTGTAAGGCTTGCCTCAATCTGCGTATCGCTAAATCCTTGGAGTAGTTCGGTGGCGGTACTGATCCTCTGCTCACCCTCCGTGAACACTGATTCTTCCTTAGTCAGGCGCTTCAAGTCCTCCAGCCGCGTCGCAACATCCGTTTCCTTATACTGTTCGACTTGCTCTTCCAGTCGTGGAATCTCGGCCAACTCAGTTTGAAGCGGGACGGCCTCCGAGGTTTGGGCTCGAACAGGCGTCGCGTGTCGCAGGGCGATCGGCTTCGGGCGTCTTTCGGTCACGGCCACGAGCGGTGGCTCAGTACCAAGCGATAGCCGTCTGGGTCGATGATGGTGACTCCCCATCGGTCCCAGTATGGATTGCGCGCGGCCACCCGCCGACCGCCGGCTTCGACGAGCCGTCCCATGACGTCGGGATCAACTGGTCCGCCGACGTAGAGGACGAGAAGGTCTTCGTCAGTCGGACTCGGTGGCGTCTCACCGCCCGGATCGTCGATCAGCTCCAGGTGCCAGGTCGCTTCCGGCCAACCGAGCATCACCAGAGCGTGGCCGCCCTCGGCTTCGGCATCGGTGCGGTAAAGGACCTGGAGCCCGAGACCGCCGACCCAGAAGCGCTCGGCCCTGTGCAGGTCTTGGCTCGGGCGGGCGATGCGGAGGTGGTTCGAGGAATGGGGAAGCATGCCAACAGCATCATGCCTCGGCGCTCGCAGTGCTCACCGCCCAAAAGGGAACGGTTTGCGGGCGCTCGACTCAGCCGCTCCGACCGAACCGATGTGCGTACCGGAAGGGGATCCCCAACTGGTGATCAGCGGAGGTCAGGTTGGTGCCCGTCCCATTCCGCCAACGGAGCGCAGTGCCAGTGCCAGCCCTGCTGATGCCGCCGACTAGGAACCTGCTGAAGTCGGGGTGTTCCTGAACCGGCGATTGGCGCTGTGCCCGACCCTCGACCAGTCATCTGTCATTCCATGCCGATTTCTACCCATGAAGCCGTAGAAGCGGCCACAAGGCGCTGATTTCGGCCGATGAGGCCTTGAGATTTGAGCCCTTGCAAGGCTCTTTCAGGCGATCGCCCAGCCGTCGTCACCGTGATGGAGACCAAGAATCGCCAGTCGTGCCCAGTTCACGGCGCCGGCTCTGCTGTAAAGGTCGGCGGCGACGCGCTGTAGCCCTCTTGTCAAGGGACAGCAGGAACTCCTTGTGGGCGATCTTGCGCTCGACGATGGGGCGGTCAGCCCGGTACCTGGCCTTCTGCGATCAGTTCGGGCACGGCGTCACGGTCGGGGGTGTTGGCCGCCGTGGCCACGACCTCGTCTATGAGCTCTGAGTCCGGATCGATCGACAGATGGCTTGTAACCGTCAAAGCGCCGGTTGCGGGACTTGTGGCCGTGGCGGACCTCGGGGCGACTGTCGAGATCATGCGGTCGCGGGCGACTCTTCTTGCGATGCGAAAGACGCCGTCGTCTCCTTGCTCCACGTCCTGGCCCGAGACGATGGCGACGATCTCGGCCGCCTCTTTGCAGCCAGCGGGCAGCTCGTTGTCCTCGAGGGCCTCGAGGGCACTTAGGCAGTCACGCACGAGGGCTGGTCGCCTGGCCACGGGGAGCGTGCCCGGTTTTATGCTGGAGCCGTGGTCGAGCCCGGGGAGCGTACCCGACGCTGCGCCTCGTCTACGCTGCCCGGTGGACGCCCCGGTCCACCGGGAGGGTGCAGCGTCAGGCCGCTTGGGTGGGGCGGACCCGCTGGTACTCCATGCGCCTGGCGATCCCGTCGGCTAGCCGGGCTTTCAGCACATGTAGGCCTGTTGTTCCCATGATCATGATCTGCGACTTTTCAGCGGGGCCGGCGAGGATCGACACCGAGTAGTTCGAGGATGTGGGCTTGGAGTGGTGGCGGTCTCGGGATCGCGGCCGGGTTGGTGCCGCTGGCGGGTGTCAGCCGTAGGCGAGAGAGGGCGATGAAGATGAGGCGACCGGTGGGCTTGGCCGGCTGTCCTGCCCACAGCCCGGCGAGCTTGATCACGGGGCCGAGAGCTAGGCGCACGGCTCGTTCGACGAGACTGAAGATGAGTAATGCCAGACAGATGACGCTTATGAGTGCCTCGATCCGGCGATTGTTCTTCAAAAACATGGGTGCGACCGCTATCGGACCTTTGAAGTTGGAGTAGCGCCGTTCCGCCGCCTCTTGGCCTTTGTAGTTGGCGAGCACGTCGGCGCTTGTTACCTCGGGGCCGAGATTGGTGAGCAGTGCGTACCACCCGTCGGTGGAGGCCTCGGCAGCGAGCGCTGTCTCGTCGAAGTGCCACTCCAAGGTGGGCCTGGTCGTCTCCGGGTCGGTGCCGACGGTCGTTCGCAGGCTGCCCTTCACCCGGCGCTCCCGGGTGATCACTGCGATCCGTTCTGTGACCTCTTTCTCGCTTGGGTAGTACCGCCCCCCGAGTCCCCGCCCGAGGCGCTCGAGGTCGCCTCTGGCCCGTGCCAGCTTCTTTTCTCGTGCTTGGCCGCGGCACCGGCCCGGGCACTCGACCACACG
>JAKBBS010000031.1 GCA_021808425.1 Actinomycetes bacterium | reverse complement strand
GGGATGTACTGCTCTGCGCTGGCAGAGGGCCCGGTCACGATACGGCCACTAGGCGACGACACGGAAGCCGCCCTCCTTGCAATGTCCACGAGGTATCTCGGCGCGGCAGGAGGAAAGCGTTACACCGATGACTTCATGCGCAAGCTCTCCGATAATGACTTCCCCGACGGTCATGGAGACTGGGAGGTCGTCGTAACCATAATGCCCGAGAGCTGGCGGACCGAGATCCTGCCCTAGTGACACTTGGCTTTCGAGGCTCGGTTTGGAGGCTCGGTTTGACAGAAGGGGCACCTGGAGGTGTTCAAAATGGTCAGGATCTCCCGGTGGGAAAACCCTTGTACCAAAAAGGCTGGAATTTTGGGCGAACTTGGTACCGACGATTTTGTGAACGAAGATCCTGACCAGACCGTGCGTTTCTTCGTCATTATTGGTCAGGATGTTCGAGTCTGATGCAGCGTGTGGCTCGTGCCGAGTGGAGTGTCGTCGCTCTTGACGCCGGACCGTTCTGGGTCTGGGATCCCGACGCCGACTGGGTCAGCGACGAAGCCGTCCCCCACCGTCTCTACTCGACCGAGTCGCGCGTCATAACCGGCGACGATTCGGTACCTCTCGGTTCGAACAACTCCGGTCGCCGAGTTGGCGGCTCAATGGTCCATTACGCCTCGCTTCCATCCCTCGGACTTCGAGACTGCCAGCCTCGACGGCGTCGGCTCCGACTGGCCTATCAGCTACCATGATCTCAAGCCCTACTACGAGGCGATCGAAGAGGAACTCCCCGTATCTGGCCAGGACAGGCCTTGGGGTGACCCTCACTCATACCGCTATTCGCCTCAGCCGGTTGGCGGTAACGGGGAGATCTTCCTGCGAGGTGCAGCGGCGATCGGTGTGACCGTTCGAGTCGGGCCGGCGGCAATTGCGAATGGTCGCTTCGGGAACAGACCACACTGCATCTACCGCGTCGAGCGTTCCCAGCGCGCCCCGATGGTTGCTGTCGCTGGGTACTCGATAGAAACACGAAACACCCCGGCTTCTACTGCTATCAGCGAGCAAGCAACTCCCGGACCGTCTGTGCAACGACGAAGGCCAAGTCGGCCACTACCTCAGGCGCTATTTCAGCAGTCTCCTCTTGGATCTACCCCGACGACGAGATACCAGTCGGAGGAACGAAAGAGAGCGGCGCCGGTCGGCTACGAAGACGACGTTACCCCTACTCGGTAGTCGGCGCGATAACACGTCACGCGCTTCGACAGCTGCAGTGAAGTCTTCGACACTTCCTCCACGGTCCGGATGACTTCGCTGGACTTGGCGGCGGAATGCCATGTCAAGGTCCCTCGGATCGTAGTCAGCCGGCAAGCCGAGAACACTACGGGCTTGCGAGCGACGCACGCTTAGAAGGCTACACGCCACAGCAGCTCGCCGCACTAGGTTGCTCGCCGTATTTACGCTACCTGGCGGGGCGGGGTGCCGGTCCTGAAGCGGACCGTGAACTGCGCTGGGCCTACACGAATGCTAGTGGTGTCGAAAAATTTGTCCAATGCCGGGTGAACTGGCGAAATCTTAAGTGGGTAATCGGACGGTCATTTGGAATCTCCCTTGAGTAATACCGGATTCATATCGGGTGGCCTTGATCGCCAGGGGCGCCACCAATGGCCCGTCGTCAGCGACGACGGGCCATTGGACCGTCCGGCGAACGAAATCGTGCTGTCATCTGGTCGAGGTCGAGTTCTCCTTCGAGGACCCGAACGATTCCCCACGCGATCAATCCAGCTGCTACCGCCGCAAGGACGACCCATCCTGCCTCCCATGCAAGCCATACGAGCAGGACTGCGATCAAAAATACGTACTGCGATCGTGTCATCACGGACTCCTTCCTGAGCGCGGCGTAAACAACGTTCCCTGGTTATTACCCCGATCCCACCCGCCACTACACAAAGTCGAGGTCATAGCCCTCCCAAAGCCGATCTGGCACCGTTACATTCAGCCCGAAATGACAGCGCCTCGGCGTCGTCCTCGGTGACTGCCTCCACCGTGAGCTGATAGCTGAGCAAGAGCGCACGCACGAGTTCCCAATCACGTCCGGCTATCCTGACTTTCTGCGCGACTTCAGACCAGGTGGCCGCTCCGCAGGTGGCCCCGCTGTCGAGCAGGGATTCAGCTTGCTCGGCACGATCTTCCCCTGTGCGAAGGAAAGGAGGACCGAGGCATCGAGAACGCTCAACCGGCCGGAGTCCTCCTCGGCGGCTGAAGCGCGCCGTTTGGCGAGCAAGTCGCCCATGAGATCGAGGCCGGAAAGTTCGTCCTTCACCCTTTGCCGCAGCTGGCCCCGAGTCATCAGCACTATTCCGGTTGGCGTCTCAAGCAAAACCATTGGAGTGCCTTCGAGCAGACCGGCCCTCTCTCGTACCGCAGCGGGTACCACGAGGCAACTCTTGTCTCCCACCACAACGGTGTAGCTCCCACTCGTCCCTTACACCTACCACCACGTATTCAGACAGGAGACTCGACTAGTGGTCCTTCTTGCCGCCGCCGCCCTTGTCACTTGCGTTGCCCGGCGAGCGATACGAGGGGACCGGAACACTTGTCGTGGGGGTCGTGGTGGTGGTCGCTGCCGTACTTGTCGTGGTCGGGGCAGTCGTAGGCGAACCGGGAATGCTCCGAAGCGCCGCATCCACTTGAATGATCGCATTCAAAATCGTGTTGGCTCGTGAGGATGTCAGCTGTCCAGCCGCCTGAAGCCGTCTGACGTCAGCGACCAGCTTCTCGACGGCGGCTTGGGCGCCCGCATTGTTGTGTGCATCCGCCGCGGCACGCACCGAGGCTACATCGCTCTGCAAGACGCCTAGTGCGGAGTTGGCGTTCGCTTCGGACGTACCGCAGCTCGCAAGGACAAGAGCCATGGCGCAGGCAACAGCAATCAGGCGCAGCTTCTTCACGGCTGGACAGCTTTGGAAAGGTTGTTCAGAGCTTGCGAAAGCGTTGGTTGGATCGAGCCCGGAGTCGTCTTCGCAGCGACCGACGCTGGGGTCGAAGTCGTCGGCGACGGTACGCTGGCGTGGCCACCGAACGAGACAGAGGCCACTACCACCGCGATGACAAGCGCAGCGATCAGACCGGCTAACGCAGCGAAGCGAGTGTGATCCGCCACGCTGGACTTGAAACGTCCGATGAAATCGGCTCGCCCTGGCACAAAGAGCGGCATTTGAGATTCGAGCACCTGCGTAACCGAGGTCGGCTGCTCATAGTCTGTAACCGGGATGGGGACAGTGGACGCAGGTGCGGGACAACTCGGGGGGGCAACGACGGGCGCAACCCAGCGGGTCTGAAGCGCATCGAACATGGCCCGCGCGGTGGAGAAGCGCCGCTCAGGTTCCCGGGCCATGGCCGCCTCGATCACAGCGACAAGGGCCGGGTCGACACCCGGACACGCTGAAGCAAGCGGAACCGCATGCCCGTCAGCGACTGCCCTGACCAACCCGATCGGGTTCTTATCGGCGAAAGGCTTGAGCCCGGCAAGGCATTCGTAGCCGACGATGCCGAGTGCGTACAGATCATCGGCAACTGAGGCAGGTTGACCAGACAACCGTTGCGGGCTCAGGTACGCTGCCGTCCCCAACACGTGACCGGTCAACGTCTGATCGGTGTCAGTTGTCTTGGCGATCCCGAAGTCGGTCACCTTGACGCTGTCCCGATCGGCGAAAAGGATGTTTCCCGGTTTGATATCGCGGTGCAGGATCCCTGCCTCATGGGCGGCTTGGAGCGCCTCGACTACGCCGAGGAGGATCTTTCGAACGCGGCCTTCAGGCAGGCAGCCGGCCGCAATTTCATCTCTGAGTGTCCGCCCTGAAAGGCGTTCCATCACGATGTACGGCACGTCCTGGTCTTCGCCGCAGTCGTAGATTGATACCACGCGGGGATGGTTGAGTGTCGCTGCGAGAGAAGCCTCGGCCTCGAAACGCCGTCGTATGTCTTTGTTGTCTGCCAACTCAGGGCGAAGCAGCTTGACAGCTACCGGCCGGCCGAGACGGGTATCCCAGCCATCGCGGACTTCGCCCATACCGCCTTTACCCAGAACGTCTCGCAACTCGTAGCGACCGCCGAGGCGGTCGGGTGCCGACATGATTCCAAGGTAACAACGCCACGACACAAAGCGGCAGGACTCTGCGTTCATCGGCGCGCTGACCCTCCTCGGATGGCTCTCTGCCCCTATATCATTGGTCTAATGAAGACGCTGGTGGTAGGCGACGCTCGGATCCTCTATGACGACGCAGGCAGCGGCCCGGCGGTGCTGTGCCTTGCCCCGGGTGGCCTATCGGCATCCCGGGCAGAAGTTTGGAGCCGTTCACCGTGGAACCCTGTCGAGCGCCTTGCAGGCCAATATCGGATCGTGGTCATGGATCAGCGAAACACGGGCACTTCCTGGGCGCCGGTTAAAGCCGACGACGGCTGGGGAAGCTACGCGAACGACCAGCTCGCTGTAATGGATCACCTCGGAATCGAAACTTTCTCTGTCGTGGGGATGTGCATCGGCGGTGCTTTCATCGCCCGCCTTGTCGCGGACGCACCCAGCCGGGTGAATGCTGCGGTTGCGATGCAACCGGTCGGATTGGACGGCAACAGGGACGTCTTCCTTCGGCTTTTCGACGACTGGCGCGCCGGTGCCGAAAGTGAACATCCCGAGGCCAGCCCGGCCGACTGGACCTCACTGCGCCAATCGCTGTTCGGCGCCGATCGACTGGTCTGGAGCGTCGACGACGAGGCGCTCTCCGGATTCGACCGGCCACTGCTGGTGTTGCAGGGTGACGACGAGTACCACCCGCGTACGGTGTCGCGGCGCATGGCTGAGCTTGTACCTGGCGCCACCCTCGTTGAGCAGTGGAAGAACCCTGACGAGGTCGCCGCAGCCGACGAGGTGATTCGCGGCTTTCTGTCGGAGCACGGACGGTAAATGTTACCTGACAAGTAAGTGAGTGACCACTGTCCTAAGGATCGTGGTCACGGTCGTCTCCAAGAGGTCGCCGGAAAAGGGGTGGGCAGACATGTCAGCCGTTGCGGCCAGACCCTAAGCTTGGGCGTCATCGATCTCGAGGCGCCGAAGACTGTCGTCTCGGCAAGGAAGTCACGAACTGAACATAGCGAACTGACCAGAAGCAGAGGAGACAGGATGACAACCCACCGGCACGCCATCCCGGCCACCATCGACGACGTCACCACCGAGTGGTTGGAGGTCGTGTTAGGCAGCGCTGGGGTGATTCCCGCCGGCTCGCACCTGGGTGACATCGATATCAGTCGGATCGGGGAGGAAGGCTTGATGGGGGAGATTTACAGGGTGGGCCTAGTCCCCGTCTCTGGCAGCGACACGGGTGTGGCGCCGGCGAGTGTGGTGGTGAAGCTCCCGTCGCGCCACGACGGCTCCCGGGCGCAGGGGATCGCCCTCGGCATGTACGAGGCCGAGGTCAGGTTCTACAACGAGCTGGGGCCTTCCACGCCGACCGGTCTCCCGGCGCTCCACTTTGCGGCTATCGAGCCGGGCACAGCGGACTTCGTCATTGTCATGGAGGACCTCGGGCATTTGAATCTCGTCGATCAACTGACGGGAATGACGACCGAACAGGCGGCGGCGGCGCTGCGCATCCTCGCCGACATCCATTCCGCCTGGTGGGACCGGGTCCGGGTGCCCGAGCTGGAGTGGATCCCGACCATGAGCGGAGACCGCGTCTCTTATGTGGACCAGCTCCTACCGCAGCTGTGGCCTGTCGCGTCGGCGGTGATAGCGGAGGCGCTGCCGCCGGGCGGACTGGAACTCGGGGAACTTTTCAGCCACAGCTACCTGAAGTTGCAGAAGAGCTTCTCGTCGAGGCCGTGGACCCTCGCCCACCAGGACTACCGCTCGGACAACCTGCTAGTCGGCAACGCTGCGGCTGACGAGGTTGTGGTTATCGACTGGCAGGGGATCGGCCGGGGACCTGCCGCCTACGACGTGTCCTACCTGCTCGGAGCCTCGCTCACCGTCGCCGACCGTAGGACGTGCGAACGAGACCTCATCGCCGACTACCACCAGCGGTTGACATCACACGGCGTCGAGTACACCATCGAACAGGTTTGGGACGACTATTGCTACGCCCACGGGCTGGGAGGACTCGCCGTCACCATTGTGGCAGCGGCGACACTCGACACTACGAGCGCCCGCAGCAAGGCGCTGGTCAACTGCATGGCCGAGCGCTACTTCACCGCCGCACTCGACCACCACTGCGACGAACTGATGCGCTGAGACGAACTGATGCGCTGAACTGTAAGCGAGAAGGCCGATTCGGAGGGTGCCAACGCCCCCGGTACCGGTGCCCCGGAAGCCACCTGGCGATATCAGCGCGCTTCAACCAGTCGGCCGGCGTCGCCGGGTTGTCGCCTGACGACTCTGCTAACTGAGGGTATTTGCGAAGAGTCCGGCTAACTCGTCCCAGTGACGCTCAGCTGCCGCCTGGTTGTAGACCGGGAAATCGGCCATCGTCCACCCATGCAGCGCGCCGTCGTATATTTCGCAGCGGTGGTCGACCTCGGCGTCAGCGAGCGCCTGCTCTAGCCTGTTCGCCATGTCGAGGGGATAGGAGCTGTCGTTATCAGCGCCCGCCACGTAGACCCGGGCTGCTATGCGGGGAGCGAGAAGGTGCGGGCTGAGCTCTGAGTCGGTAGCCAGGTTGCCGCCGTGGAAGCTGGCGGCAGCAGCAACACGGTCAGGGTAAGTACCCGCCGCGGTGAGCGACATCGCCCCGCCCATGCAGTAGCCGGTCGTTCCGACCTTGGTCCCAGCGACGTCGTCGCGAGTGTCAAGGTAGTCGAGGAGGAAGCCGGTGTCCTCTGCTGCCCGACGATTGTCGGTCGAGGACAACAGATGAGCGAGCGCGCTCCTCACGTCCCCTGAGGCGAATACCACTTTCGGGTCCAACGGCTCGTAACTCCCGGCCCGGTAGAACAGGTCGGGAACCAATACCACATATCCGCAGTCGGCCAGGCGCTGGCTCATTTCGAAGATCGTCGGCCGGATCCCCAGGCCATCCATATAGAAGATCACAGCCGGGTGTTGGCCGCCCCCAGAGGACGTAAACACATACGTCGGGCACTCCCCGTCGCGCGTGCGGATCGAAACCTGCTCCTGACTCATCCCAGTCTCCTTTGTCCTTCCCAAGCTGCCACAATCATGTCGGCAACTGGTACCGAACCGCTAGCCGCTAGTTCCCGTCCAACCCATCAGGGCCATCGCCGTGGATCAGTCGCCGATTCTCATTCGCCGAGACCGGCCCGCCAGAGGCCATCGTGGCTAACAGTCCTTCGAGCGAGTCAAGACCGAGGGCCTCCGCCACGGCCTACAGCGTCCTCAGCGTCGGATCTGATCGACCAGCCCAGGGGTCCATCACCCGTGCTGATGCCGAGGCCGGTCGCTGACGGCGACGGTGCCGGGGAATCAGGTCGAGCGGTTTTCGGCCGGACTTCATGGGTCTCGACGTCAAAATCGTCCCTGCTAAGTGTGCTCGAACTGCCTTGGTGTCGTTCTAGTCGCGCGGAATTCGGCGCGGAGCGACCGAGAGAGGCTCAGATCGAATGAGGCGATTGGACTACGGAGCCAAAAACCGCCAAGCTTAGCGGTGACCACCGGGAGGGTCAGATTTCCACATGAAGCAGTTCAAGTCACGCCTTTACCAGCTAGTTAAGCAGCCCGACGTCCTTCGGCATCTCTCAGAGCCGATCCAACTGGCATCGGGCGAGTGGAGTCGTGATTTCATCGATGGAAAGTTGGCGGTCGCTGACCCTGACAACTTTGACCTCGTCGGTGAAGCCATGTTTGCAGCTGCGTCCGAGGCGGGTGTCGAGTTCGACGCAGTAGGAGGCTTGGTCCTCGGTGCAGTGCCGTTCACATTCGCCGTGTCCCAAACCGCTCGCTGCCAGTGGTTCCTGATTCGTAAGGAACCTAAGGGTCGAGGAACGAACCTTTGGGTAGAGGGCGGTCGAATCTCGAGCGGCACCCGGGTGATGTTGGTCGACGATGTCGTGACGACTGGTGGGTCGATCCAGGCAGCTTATGAGCGAGTGTGTCAAGAGGGCGGAACGGTCGTTTTTGCCACCACTTTGGTTGACCGAGGCGATGACGCTTCGACCTTTTTCGCAAGCGTCGGTGTGCCATACGTGCCGATGCTCACCTACGCAGACCTGGACATCGAACCTGTGCGCCATGGTCGTCAGCCAGCTGCAGCAACTAGCTGACGACTTCGGAGGCGTTCCGCCCGCCCAGTTGGAAGCTCTGGCCAACGCCTGTCGCCAGCTCGGGATCAGGACGCTAGACGTCCGATCAACGGCTGTAACCCACCATGGTCGGGCGATGCGACACGACGTATGCCGGCGACACGATCGCACTCCTCAGCTACGGGGCCCGAGGTCCGAATCAGCCCAGAACCCTGGCAGCGGCCGGGCGCGGCGGCCACCTGCGGCGTACTCGGCGAGGCGAGCCCGATCGGCATCGATAAGCATGCCCATGATGTCGTGCACTCCGGCAGGGCCAACCTTGCGGAGAGCCTGGTCTCCGGTGCTGCGTCGCGGCGGTAGGTGGGAGGACAACAACACCACTGGCTTGATCCCGCAGGTCCGCAGCACACTCGCTCGTCCCAGGCACTTCCACAGAATGTCAGTCCGAAGCAGGCCTCCTCGGGTCGAGGTAAACGCACCCGTGACGTCGAAGTACCAGCGCTCCTTGTCAGCGTCCTCAGCCACGATGTTGACCAGGATTCCGACACCCGGGATACGGTGATCACGCTCGACAATGGTGAACCCGGAGGCGGTCAAGATATCAACAGCGAGGGCCTGCGCCGCTTTGCCCTCCTCCATCGATCGAGACTGGAATCGGTCCGTTCCAGAAGTCTCGGGAAGGATTATCGGGCTCCGCGAGCGCTCTGCGGCCCGCTTCGACCGAGCACTCCGCTCCTCCGCCACCCTATCCTTAGCGATTTCAATATAGGTCGGGTCGGTGTCGTAACCGACATAGCGCCTTCCAGTCCGCACCGCCGCGACCGCGGTGCTCCCAGAGCCGAGAAAAGGGTCGAGGACCAAGTCATCACCGAAGGTGTACAACTCGATCAGTCGCTGTGGCAGCTCCACAGGGAATGGCGCCGGGTGGCGGACCCGTCGGGCGGACTCGGGCCGGATCTCCCATACGTCGAGGGTAGCGTCGAGGAATTCGTCGGTCGAGATCGACGCCCTGTACGGGCGGCCTTGCACCCGTCGTTCTTCCACATCGACAGCCCGGTCGAAGCGTCCTTTAGACGCCACGATGACCCGCTCCGAGATATCCCTGAGTACCGGGTTAGTGGGCGATCGGTACGACCCCCAGGCACATGACCCCGCAGCTCCATCGGCCTTCTTCCATACGATCTCGCCCCGCAGCAGCAGCCCGAGATCGTCGTCCAAGATCCTGATCACGTCCGCCGAGAGAGATCGGTACGGCTTGCGCCCGAGGTTGGCGACGTTGACCGCAATCCGACCGCCGGGCTCGAGCACCCGCTGGCATTCTGCGAACACGTCGGCCAGCAGCTGCAGGTACTCGGCGTAGGAAGCCGGAATGACCCCTTCGCCCAGCGCCTCCTCGTACTCCTTGCCGGCGAAATATGGAGGTGAGGTGACGACCAAGGCTACGGAGTCATCCGGCAGCTCGCCCATCTTGCGGGAATCACCGCACAGTAGTGGCTCAGGAAGCTCGAACAGCTCAGAGAGCTCCTCCTCAGGTGATATCGCCTTAGGCGTGAAGCGCGCGTAAAAGGCCCTGGCATCATGGCTCTCCCGTGCCCCAACTCCGAACTTGCTTGTCGAGGTCGGCCGTCCCTGCCGGCGAGTCACGAGTGTCCCTCCACTTCTACTCCGGCTGGTGGGAGCCGGTCGAGGAAGTCACTGATCGCCCGCTCGACAAGAAGGTTCTCTGAAACCAGACGGAGATCCGCCTCGTTACGGAGGCGCTCATGAAGCGACACCGGCAGCCGGAAAGCAGTCGCCCAGCGAGGCTCGACGTGTGTGCCGGGGCGGCCCATCAGGCCAAGACCCTAGAGCGTGCATGCTCATTAGTGGTGGATAGCGCGCGCCAACGACCGCGGCTCGCGATAGCCGCCCCTGCGAGTCGGGGCAGCCCCGGCAGTCGAGACAATCGCCGTTGGTTCGGAGCTCCCTGACCGGGGGGCGTCGCCGCAGCTTCGCGCCGGCAGGGTGATAGGTGTAAATTATTGTGATCTCGCTAGCCAAGACACGCGCTCGTGTGGCGTCGTCACGCGACCCCCGTCCTCCGCCGACCTGTTGCCGCCCCTGGTACGGTCATCGAGATGGACCTGAAGTACAGACGCGGAGTGTCTAGGTGATCAAATACATCGGATCGAAGCGAGTCCTTGTGCCCGTCCTAGGAGACCTTGCCGCCATATCCTCGGCGAAGACGGCCCTAGACCTATTCACCGGCACGACCCGGGTAGCCCAGGAATTCAAGCGCCGGGGCCTGCACGTCACCGCGGTTGACACAGCTCGATACTCTGAGGTCTTTGCTCAGTGCCATATAGCAACCGACGCGTCCGCCGTGGACAAGGACGATCTCCAGGAGGCTCTCCGCTACCTCAACTTGCTGCCGGGCAAGCCTGGCTACTTCACCGAAACATTCTGCCGACAGTCCCATTACTTCCAGCCTTTCAACGGTGAGCGAGTTGATGCTATCCGTACCGCTCTCGACCAAGACTTCAGAGATAGCCCTCTTTTTCCGATTCTGCTGACAAGCTTAATCGATGCTGCAGACCGTGTTGATTCCACTACTGGCGTCCAAATGGCCTATGTCAAAGAGTGGGCACCGCGGTCAGCTAAACCACTTGATTTACGTCAACCTGATCTGTTTACCGGGCCAGGGCAGGCCATTCGAGGAGACGCTCGGGATGTGGTCCACCAGATTCCGAAGGTTGACCTAGCTTACCTTGACCCGCCATACAACCAACACCGCTACTTCACCAACTACCACATCTGGGAGACTCTGGTCGCCTGGGATGCACCGGAGCATTACGGCGTCGCGTGCAAACGCATCGACAGCCGGGACGACTCTACGAAGAGCGTCTTCAACAAGACACGGCAGATGCCTCCTGCCCTTCGTCAACTCATTGCCAACGTCAAGGCCGAGGTTATAATCCTATCCTACAACAATGAGTCCTGGATCAGGCTCGAAGATCTAGTCGATATGTGCTCGGATCATGGTCACGTCGAGGTCTTAGAGTTCGAATCTACACGTTACGTCGGCGCACGAATCGGCATCTACAATCCGAGTGGAGAGAAAGTCGGTAAAGTGTCCCACCTACGTAATATAGAGTATGTCTTGGTTGCAGGTCCGATAGACCTCGTCAAGAGAATGGCTCGGCCATTCAACAGTATTACAACTCCGGGGAGGCGTTCGCTGTTCTGATAAGATCCAGTCCTCTCGTCCACCTATCCGAGATATGTGCGCCCGGATCTACCCCGACTCTGGTGGCGCTTCGGAAATGAGCGGTGTGTGAGCTTAGGCTGACGAGCATCTACCAGTCGCGGGGCAGGGACTCTCAGGATCGGGATGTCGTATTCTGTCGATGCTGGAGATGACTATCGGGGTGAGCCGCTGGTAGTTCGTAGACGGGCTGGTTGGCGACGGCAAGACCATCGTCGAGAACACCACCCCCGCTCCCTATCGCCCATGGGAGGATCCGGAGCGGACTGGGATGTAAGCCGCCCCGGAGGCTGCGATGGTCAACACCGTCACCTACGAGCGCAACTGGGCCCTGAGCGAATTGGTGACCGCCGTCCTCGGAGCCGGCCTGCACCTAGCGGAACCTTCCGGGCTATCCCGCGTCGGAACTCCGCTTATCCAGCTAGATAGTAGTTTTCGTGGTGCTGGTCTGTATGACCTAACTTTCGGTCCGCTCAGCGCTTGGGGGCGTAGGCGTTGAGGCCGAAGAGGTCGTAAAGGCGGCGCTGGGTGGCATCCATCTCGGTGAGCATCCGGCGCGCACTGGGGCGTCCCCGTTCGCCTTGGTAGAGAAGCAGCGTTTCTTCTATGCCCAAGAGTTGATCGAGGAGCCCGCGCAAGCCCTCGGCTGGAGCGACAACTTCCACTCCTTGCTGCGACGAAAGAAAGAAGCGCTCCTCGTCCATCGGACCGTCCTCCTGGAGAACGAACCACCGAGGAAGAGAACGTCAAAGAAGATCAAGCCAACTGATCTCCCTGCCTCGGAGACCGAATTCCATTTCCCGAACGGCGATAGAGTGCCGATCCTCGCTTCCGGAGGCGATTTCGTCAGATTCGCTTTCGTCAGAGACATGCCGGACATCGACTGGCACTCCTCGGGAGGGCGGGGTGTCACAGTCGATATTGTTGTTCCCGCCCAGAGCCCGAACGATTTTCTTGGGCTCGCCTATACGTTGTTGATCTTCCACATTCAGAGATCCTCGACGACGAAGAATGGGTGGTCGGCATTGTGATCGACAATCCGTTCTTCGTCACGGAAGGCTCGAAGCGGAAACCGTGGCCGCAGCAGGTTCCACACATGCTGCGAGATAGCGAGCACCTCGTCTGCGCCCTGCGTTCGTGGCATCAGCTAGACGCTAGCGAGCATCGGCCGCTACAAATACGACTTTTGGGAGTTCGAATCGTCCTGGTCTTCGGGGCGCGCTCATCGTTCAGGCCATTGCGGACTGGCGAGACGCGAACAATCAGACGGCGGGTTTGACCTTGTCCCTGGATGACGTCAATGTGGACGTGGAATACGACGGAGAGACACTCGTCGAACTCCCGTTCAACCCGAGCATGTTCTGTAGCTGCTCCTCGCTCACCTGTGAGCCGTGTTCGACACCGTTCCTTCCGTCCAGGTCGGCTAAGCCCACTGGGCCGCCGCCACCCGCAGAATGGCGAAGTTGTCGGTGCCGAAATGGCGCTATAGCGCCACCGCAGCGCTCAACGAGGCCAAACGCGTCGAAGCTCTCCGCCGCCTCCTCGCCCCTGACCTGACACCGGCCGGCTCGAACATCGAGTCGCCGCCATGCTCCGCGAGCCTGCTCTCGTGCCGCCCCAACCTCAACACCGCCGCCAACCCCACCAGCCCATGGCTGTTCCCTGCTCGAAGCGCCGGCAGCCACCTGCGGCCCTCCACCCTGCGGGCCAAGGTCATGGAAATAGGCATAGACCTCCTCGCCGCCCGAAACGCCGCCCTACGCCACCTCGTCCTCGACTGCCCGCCGCCGGTGGTCGCAGACACGCTCGGCTACAGCTACCAAACCATCGACCGTCACGCGATACGAGCAGGCTCGCCTTGGAGCTCCTAGGCCGACGCAGTGGTGCTGCGATGGCGTCTAGTCCAATCCTATGGCCCTGCTAAGCGATTCGGCATCGTCGGTGACCGTCGTAATCAGGTCGTTTAGCTGAGTTTGGTTCAGATTGACGTTGGGGGGGAGCTTGAGGTGTAGTTCTTTCAAGACGGTCTCTCGTTCGGTCTCGCCGTATTCGGGCGTATCGGGTCTCGCCGACGGGAACATTGCGAGGTCAGCGAACTGGACAATCGAGGTCATGCCTGGCTGATTTTGGATCTTTCGGTCGTGGTGGTGGAGGACAACTTGGAGGACCGGATCGGGAATACTCCATTGATGACAAGCTATAGCTCCAAGCTCGGCGTGGTTGAGGCCACAGATGGTGGCTTCCATCTCGGTTAGCTCCTCTGGGCTATCCCACGTTCCGTCATCTATACGTCGAAGCAGCTCGGGCGCCTCTTGAAACATTACGAACCGTCCTACGTCATGTAGAAGCCCAGCTAAATAAGCCTCCTCAGGATGGACTTTGGTCCCGATGGTATGGAGCGAGATAGCTCTTGCTGCCGATGCGACCTGCAGCGCGTGACGCCATAAGCTCTTGTCCCACGCGTCGCGCGGGACGAACACTTTGGTTACTCCGGTGGACACCACAAGGTTCACTGCGGGCGAAGCACCGATTCTGGTTATTGCGGCAGCGATAGTCTTGATTGGCGAGGCTGGTGAACTGGATGCGGAGTTCGCCGCTGCCAACACCCGAGTCGCGAAGTTCGGTTCGGTTTCGATTGTTTCGATCACCATGTCCGCGTATCGCTCGTCTTCACGATCCAGTTGTAACAGCCTTATGACAACCGTAGGAAGGATCGGTAACTCGTGAAGATGCTCTCGTAGACGGGTTTGCAACGATTGATCTGTCATCTAACGGTACCTTCTCGATTCAGTTTATTCTGTGTGCCGGACTGGACTCGATTGAATGTCCAGGGCGATACGAAAAATGGCAGAAACTGATAATGCGGCTGAGCGCTTCTACTTTCGTGTACTTGTGGAGTGGTCGATCAAAGGAAGGAGTATCTCTACAACATCACTTGTTCGATCGCCACTTGGAGGGTGGGTCACGGTGGGTCTTGTGCGATGGCGGCGGCGGCGGTGATCGCGTCCGGGTGGTAGAGCGATCCTTGGTGCTTGATGAGCTCGTCCAAAGCGACGGAGAGCCCGAGCGCCGGTCGGTAGAGCCGGTGAGAGGAAATGGCGTCGACGACGTCGGCAATTGCTACTATCTGTGCCCCGAGGTTGTTCTGGTCGCCGATGAGCCCGTCGGGATAGCCCGATCCGTCGAGGCGTTCGTGGTGGTGGAGCACGACATCGGTGACGGAATCGGGCAAATCGGCCTCGCGGGGAATACCGTAACCGAACTGGCAGTGCGACTCGACGATCTGGCGTTCGGGTATTGAGGGCCTCCCGGGACGGGCGAGGATCTCCGAAGGTATAGCGATCTTGCCGATGTCGTGGAACGCGGCGCCGAGGCGCAGGTCCCTGAGCTCGTCGTCGGACAGCCCGAGACGCCTGCCGATGAGGGCCGACCAGTCTGCGACCTGTCGCTGGTGTGCGGCGGTGTAGGAATCTCGTACCTCCCCGATTCGGAAGATGACTGACACCAGGGCCTCCTGGTTACGCATAGCTTGAGAGATCTGGCTGATTCTGGCGGTGACGTCGCGGGCGTTGACTACGAATCCATGGACGGCGGGGTCGAAGAGTTGATTGTTGGCGACCACGGCCGCGTACTTCCACCGACCGGCCCGATCGGCCATGCTAAACGTGATCACCGCGTGGACACCGGGACTGGCCAAGACCGTAGCCCAGTTACTCAGTACCGCTTCGAGGTCATCGGGGTGTACCAGCTGGGTCAGGACCGATACCCGCGTTGCGGCCGGTGGTCGCGCCCGCGAGTTCCTCGGTCGCCGGGTTGGCCTCGGCTATCTTCCCGGAGGAGTCGATGATGAAGATCATGTTGTTGGAGTGCTCTATCGAGGCACGGGTGCGGGCCTGGCTGGCGACCAGCCCTGTTATGTCGGTGACGTAACCGCACAATCGCTGGCTCTCCTGGGACCAGATGGCGTTGACCACGACAGAGATCATCTGCCCGTCGGGGAGCACAGACCGTTTGTGGAGTCTGGCTCCATCGTGGACCGTGAATGGTCCGCGGGCGATGAACTGGCGAGTCGCCTCGGCATCGTCGGGGTGGGTGTATTCGAGCGGCGAGCGGCCAAGCAGATCCTCCGACGGTGTGCTCATCAACGCGCAATAGGCCTCGTTGACTGCCGCTATCAGCTTGTCTGCTCCCAGTTGCATCAGCGGTGGGGCCAGCGTCGAGTTGAGCCAAACAGCACTCAGAAGAGAACCCGAGTCGACGACCTCATCTATAGCTACCATGGCGCTATCTCCGCTCAAACATTCCTTCGGGGCCCGGAGCCGCTCGCGACTAAACGCTCGGCGGGCAGCACGAAGCGCTTCTGTTCAGCCCAACGTGCGTATTCGGAATAGTCGGCAACATCCGCTGGGCAGCGTAGGGCAGAAAGTCCTATCTTCAAGTCCAGCGCTAATGCGCCCGAATCGTGACATATACGCAGTCAGTTCAGTAGGCCTGATGGAAGTCGTCTGCTCACGATAGCGGCCGTGCCCGAAGGATGATCTGAGCGTCCAACGCAGCAACCATCAAGCGTCCTGCCCGCACGCATAGCGACGGTTCTGGCGTTCTGGGGTCTGTAACAACAACGGCCTATCTGTAGGAAAGGAGACCGTGTCCGACGTCCGCGAGGTTCCGAAACCGACCGGAATTCGGTGTCTAGGAAAGCTTATCTGTAAGCTGCAGGTGAAAATGGCTACGTAATCACCAGCGGTTTTCCACTACTTTCCGCTCACTAGCCCCGTGAGAGACTTGACCCGGAAAGCGGATCAGGGAGAACCACGATGATCGAGGCTCGAACCCGTAAACGTGATGGCCGGCGGATCTACGAGGTGCGCCTCCGGGATGCCACGGGGCGCGAATACTCCCGGACGTTCGAGACCAAGAAAGAGGCCGAAACCTTCCAGGCCGCCGAGCGCACCTCCCGCAACCGCGGCACCTGGGTGGACCCCCGGCTCGCGTCGGTTCCCCTCTCCAAGTTGGCCGAGCAGTGGCTCGCAGCCAATACGGCCAAGCGTCCGGGATCGCTGGCTCGTGACCGGAGCATCCTCGACAACCACATCCTGCCCACCCTCGGAGCCAAGCCGGTCGGCTCGGTCACCAGAGGCGACGTTCAGCGGCTCGTGACCGGCTGGACCGCCTCGCACGCGCCAGCGAGCACGACCCGGATGTACGCGGTACTTCGGGCGGTATTCAACTTCGCCGAGGACTCGGAACTGATCCCGCGTAGCCCCTGTCGACGGATACGGCTGCCCCAGTCCACACCGCGGACCGCGGAGATCCTCGACGCCGACGGCCTCGCCCGTCTGGCTGACGCTGTGGGGGCGAACGGTGCCATGGTCTACCTGGGGGCGTTCGGCCTGCGATGGGGCGAGGTTGCCGGGCTGCGGGTGGACCGACTCGACTTCCTGCGGCCGACGATCACCATCGACAGCCAACGGACCAGGGGCCTGCACGGCGAGATGATCGACGCCGACCCCAAGACAAACGCCGGCCGGCGCAGCTCCCTGGCGTTACCCGACTGGCTGATGGCGATGCTCGCCCAGATCCTAGCCTCCCGGGGCGTCACCGTCAGCACACCGGACGCCCTCGTGTTCGTCTCCCCCGACGGCGCACCGCTCCACTACTCGAACTGGCGCAGACGGGTCTGGCTGCCGGCGCGAGCCTCAGCCGGCTTCCCCGAGCTCAACTTCCACGACCGAAAGCACACCGCCGGTACGGCCCTGCTCGACGAGGGCGTCAACATCAAGATCGCCCAGGCCCGGCTCGGTCACGCCAACCCGCGCACCACGCTCGCCATCTACGCCCAGGCCACGGCCGAAGCCGATCGCGATGCTGCCAAGCGACTCGGCGAACGGTTCAGACCGCGCAGCGACAGTCGATCGGCCACGGTCACCCAGAGGCAATAGGTGAACGCGTCCCCCTACTGAGCGCTTCCTCGGATCACATCAAGCATCGCTTCCATCGATCTGCCGAGAAGGTTAGAGGGGATAAGGATCAAGGTCCCCGGGATATCCGGGTTGAGCGCCCACTGCACCTTGTCCCCGACTTCGAGTCCGACCTCGCGCAGCAGCTCCCTCGGCACAGTAACCGTGCCGCTCTTCTGTAGAGGGTTAGGACCGTAGAAGACGTCCACCGCGGGATCCACGACATGATTCTAGAAAAATCATAAGATTACTGACGCGGCAGGTGTTCATGATTTCCGGCTCTGGTGGTCGCGGCTCAGTACTGGATATCGTGCACCTATGAGCACTGGTTCCGAGTCACCTCGGCGCGTCGCCGCTCTGCCGCGCACTGAAGGGCTGGACCGATTCGAGGGGATGTGGGTGGCAGTAGCCAACGGGAACGTAGTCGCCGCGGCGGAAAGCTCTCACAAACTGGCTCTTCGACTCCACGACATGGATCATCGCAAGCGGCGCGGGGTCGTCATTGAGTACGTGCGCCCCACGACGGACAGCTACATCGTCGGCGCTGGGTAGACGACCACGGGGCGCGTCCACGCCTTCCCCTGGCGCGAGGAAGAACTCTTCAACCCTGGCCTCAGGATCCTACGCCCCACGCTGGAGGTGACCGCCGCCCTCGGAGGCCTGTCGATCTCCACCAAGGCGCTGATCGATACTGGGTCTCCAAGGACGATCTTTCCTCGTGGTATGGGGGACCTCATAGGGATTGAGTTCCCCCGCTACCGGAGCGACGCCACAAAGAAGATTCGCCTTCTCGGCCAGGACTGGGCAGCCATCACAGCAACCGTCACGCTTAAGCTCCCTCCGTTCGATGATGATCTGACGTGGGAGGCGGAGGTCGACTTCATCATCGACGAACAGCTGTCATTCGCTCTCCTTGGTTACGAGGATTCCTGAACCGCTGGGCCGTCACCTTCAACGCAGCCTTCGGCTACTTCGTCATCGAACCAGCTGACGAATACGGCGAAGACCTTGATCCGGCAGTCCTTGAGGAACTACACCGGCGGTACCCGGGCCTGATGTGACGAGTTCAAGGCTCGTCCCTCCGCGGGATGGACGCGGGATGATTGGCCAGTCAGTTCTAGGCGGGTACCTGGCGCAACCCCCCTACCAGGACTTTTCCAGTGGGGCTAGGTGGAATCGAACCACCGACCTCAGCATTATCAGTGCTGCGCTCTAACCGGCTGAGCTATAGCCCCGCGGAGTGCGGAGCAAGAAGATTACACCAACACGATGCCGGTCTTCCCCTCGGCGCCTCGCAAAGCGATCCCCTTACGAAGCCGTCGAATCAGGCCACCATCGCGCTGGAGGGACGCCGGTGGACTAGCCCGGCTGCGCGCATGACGGGCGGCATGGTGAACACGAAGGCCAGTAGCCGCGCGACCGCCAGGAAGAGTTCGGGGGGGATAACGTCGTCGATCTCGCACGTCGCGTGGATCGCACGGGCGAGAGGGGGGTCCTCGACGACCGGCACCCGGTGAGCGGTCCCCTCGGCGCGGATTCGAAGGGCTACCTCGTCGGTTCCTTTCGCGACCACGACCGGCGCGCTCCCCCGCTGGGGGTCGTAACGCAACGCCACGGCGTAGTGGGTAGGGTTGACCACGATCAGGTCGGATCCAGCGACCGCAGCCATCATCCGGGCCCGTGACATCCCGCGCATCTTGCGCCTGACCTGCCCCTTGAGCGTCGGGTTGCCGTCGGCGTCCTTGTTCTCGTCCTTGACTTCCTGTTTGGTCATCTTGAGTGACTTGTTGAGCTGGTGGCGCTGCCACGCGAAATCTCCGATACCCAGCACCAGGCCTATTCCCGCCACGTCACGGGTGAGGCCGAGAAGGGTCGACCCGGCATAGGAGACGAGCGGGGCCATCTGAGCAGGATCGGACCCGACCAGCTTGTGGCTGAGACCGGAGATTGTCCCGTAGGCGAGACCGACGAGCGCCAGAAGCTTGACCAGCTGCTTGAGGAGTTGCCACAGGGACTGCGTGGACAGGAGGTTCTTGAAGCCTTTGAAGGGATTGAGCTTGCCCCACTTGGGGGCCGCTGCGTGCAGCGACAGGACACCTCCCGTTTGTGCGACGCCCGCAGCGACACCGGCGATGGCAAACGCTCCGAGCACCGGCAGGATGAGGGCAGCCGTGTCGTTCAAGCCGCTCACCAGCATCCCGAGAGCGCCACTCGAAGACGGGCTGGCGATCACGTTGGCGGACTGGCCTACGAGCTTGGTGAGCCTCGAATCCGCCGAGCGGAACAGTGTCGGTAGGATCATCGTCCCCACCAGCATCAGCAACCATCCGGACACGTCAGGTGACCGGGCGACGCGGCCTTCGCCCTTCGCCTTGCGTCGGCGCTTCGGCGTGGCTTTCTCAGTGCGGTCGTCCCTGGCCATCAGTGCCCGTTGACGAGAAGGGCCATATCTGTGCTGATCCGCCCGAGGATGTTGGACAAGTACCCGGGCAGCACCTGGAGTCCTATAGCCACGAACACGAGAGACAGGATCACCTGGATCGGAAAGCCGAGCAGCCACACGTTCATTTGTGGCGCAGCCTTGGAGAGCAGCGCGAGTCCGATCTGGGCGGCGAACAGCACCGCTACGAGCGGCGCCGCTATCTCGAGGGTGGCGGTGAAGAAGGTCGCGACGTCAGCACTGACGACACCTGCACTAAGCGCGGAGGTGTTCAGCGTTATCGCGCCCTTCCCGAGCGAAAGCGCGAAACCCTTGACGAGCAGCATCTCGCCGTTTGTGACGAACAGCAGCACCATGCCGACCTGTTCGTAGAGCTGGCCGATTATCGGCGTCTGCTGAGCCGACAGGGGGTCAATCGACGGCGGAAGGTTGAGACCGCCGAACAGGTCGACCATCGATCCGGCGGAGCTGATAGCGCTCAGAAGTATCTGCACCGGTAGCCCGAGTATGAGACCGCTCAGGATCTGCATTACCAAAGACCCGACGAGACCAGCCGTGTCGGTGGGAATCGCACTTTGGGGAACCTGGTGGACGGCCAGAATGGCGAGGCCGCCCGCAAAGCCGATCAGCACGGTGCGCGGCGTGGTAGCCCTGTTGGAAAAAGGTGGCACCACTGCCATCCAGGCCAGTGCCCGCACGAACACCAGTAGGAAGCCGAGCAGCCAAACAGGGTCGAGGCTGACGCTCAACTCATCCCCCGACGATGCTCGCAGTCTGGGAGATCATGGTCGTCGTATAGCCTTCCATCTGTCCGAGCATCCAGTGCCCGGCGACGATCAGGATCACTGCGACAACCACCAGTTTTGGAACGAACGTAAGGGTGACCTCTTGAAGCTGGGTCACCGTCTGGAACAGCGACACGATCAGGCCGACCACAAGACTCCCGAGAAGGAACGGCAGCGCTAGCTTCAGCGTCATCATCAACGCCTCTGACGCAATTCCCATCAGCTGGGCTTCGGTCAATGGAAACCGACCACCAAAGAGTGGGTCACCAGTATCCAACCGTTGACCATCACGAACAGCAGGAGCTTGAACGGCAGCGACACGAGGGTAGGTGGCAGCATCACTACTCCTAATGACATGAGAACTGACGCGACCACCAGGTCGATCACAAGGAACGGGATGAAGATCACGAAGCCGATGATGAACCCGCTCTTGAGCTGCGACAACACGAAAGCAGGGATGACTGCAGCCAGTGAGGCGTCCGTCGGCGCCGCCGGGTGTTCACCGTCGACAGCCGTGGTGAGGGCGAGTTCCTGGCTCCCGGTCTGCTTGAGCATCCACGACTTGAGGGGCACCTCGGCAGCGCGGTAAGCCTGCGTCGCCGACGCCTTACCGTGCAGATAGGGCTGAACGGCCACTTTGTTGACCTGGGTCAACGTCGGGGTCATTATGAACAGGCTCAGTATCAAAGCCAACCCTGCGAGCACTTGATTGGGCGGTGTAGTAGTCAGTCCGAGCGCCTGGCGCAGCAGGCTGAAGACCACGATGATGCGCGTGAACCCCGTCATCAAGATCAAAAGTGACGGCGCTAACGCCAACAACGTCAGAGCGATGATCACCAGGATGCTGCTAGATGGTTTGCCGAGGGCGCTGCCGAGGTTGATGTTGATGGACGATCCGGCACCGGCCGTCGTGGGTACCACCACCGAAGAGAGAAGTTGGGTCATGGCTTGAGGGTGCTTAGGCTCGTCGGATCGTCAGCTCTTGGAGGTGACGGAAGACTCCCTGGAGCAACGGCGCAACTGCCGGCTTTCCTGCGATACTTGCCATCGAATTTCGGGACCCGGCAAGCTCGGTCGCGGGTTCGTCGGAGAAGCCATCCGCGGCTTCGTAGGGAATATCTGCGAGTCTGGTCACTTGGTGTGCAGTGACGCCGAGCAGGAGGGTCTCTGATCCGACCCGGACCACTGCCACATGGACGCCTTTACCGAGCGTCTGGCGGCTGACCACGCTCAGCGTCGTCGCCGATCCACGTGTGCGAGCTGGCTTGGCGAGGCGGCCCTTCGCCACCTTTGAAGCAACCCAGATCAAGGCAAGAACGACTCCGAGGCCGATCAGCAGTTGCAGCATCAGCGACGGTACTGACACAGCCGCCGACGTCGAGGTAACACTGGCCGTGGCGACGAGGCTACTCATCGAACTCAACTTGGCGGCCGCTCGGCACCGGAGCCGGTTATCTCGGTGACTCGCACCCCGAGCTCCTCATCGAGCACGACGACCTCACCTCGAGCAAGGAGGGTGTTGTTGACAAGGATGTCCACCGGTGCCCGTGCAAGGCGGTCAAGTTCGATCACTTTGCCCGGACGAAGGGCGAGCAGTTCCCGCATCGTCATCCGGGTACGACCCAGTTCCACAGTAACCGCCATGTCGACGTTGTATAGGAGCTCGATCGGCCGGCCGTCGAAGCCGACCGACTCCTTGACGTCAGTAGCTACCGCGCCTTGTGTTGCCAGCTGATCCTGTGTCACTGGGCCTCCTTCGATCTAGTGTCTACGACCAAGCACGCGAGGCGCTTACCCGAAGTGGTTGCAAGCACATCGCAGAAGTGGACCCCCTCCACATTGAGATGTACCGGCGTACCTTCGGGCTGCTGGAGCGGTATGGCGTCGCCGGCACTGAGGCTCAAAAGCTCGTCAGCGGACAGGATGACGTCCGGAAACGATACCGTCACCTGGAGTGGCGCCTCCAAAAGCCGTTCGAGGACGTCGGAGGCCACCGAGTCCTTCTCCATCTCCTCCGGGTTCTCGATTCGTTCAAGAGCGTCGAGGAGGGTCATGAGCATCACGAGGGGAACTGTGACGGTCACGTCGAAGGTGGTTCGTTCCTCCAGCGTCACGGAGAGCTTGACGAGAAGGCACACCTCGCTGGGATCTGGCATCTGCACCAGGACGGGGCTGCTTGAGGTGCTAATAGGTCCACTCGCCATCGGAACCACGACGCTGGCCGCTTGGAGAAACTCGTCGATCAGCGACTCGGTGACCTCTGCAAGTAGTCGAACCTCGATCTCAGACAGCTGACGCTCGATGGTGGTTGAACGTACCGTCCCACCCAGACGCAACTCGACGATCGCACGGGCCAGGGTGCTCGGCATGTGGATGCTGAGCCGGCCGCCTATCGGATTGATAGTTGCAAACGCGATGTAGGTCGGATCCGGAAGGGCGTTGGCGTGAGCCTCCCACGTCTTCTGGCTCAGCTCACCCACTTCCACGCGGACCGACGTGCGGACAAGTCCGGTTAGAGCCTGAGTTATCCGGTGGGCGGCAACTTCAAGGAGGGGAGACAGGCGACGCAGGCGTCCCCGATCCATCGCCGCGTGGCGTTGAAAGTCGTAAGGGCGGAAATCACGCGTTTTCTCGTCGACCAGTTGAGTCGCGCCGGCATCGGGCATGTTGGGTCTCCCCTGGCCTGTCCTTGGCCGTGAGATCGGTTGCCGTCCTGGCGTTTCCGGAATTTCTTCGGCATCGAAGACCCGTCACTTGAGCGCGCTAGGGCCGTTCAGGCCATCTGGGCGAGCGCCGTCAGGTTCATCGCCGTAGTGGAGACCACCTTCGTGTTGGCCTGATACGCCTCTTGGGCTACGATCAGGTCCGTCAGCTGCGACGAGAGATTGACGTTAGATCCCTCGAGGGCACCACCTATCAGTGTCCCCGACCCGTTCGTCCCGGGCACGCCGACCGCGGGCTGACCGGAGTTGGGACTCTGGATGTAGTTGAGGTTTCCTTGGGGAGACAGGCCACCCGGGTTTGAAAACTGCGCCAAGGCGATCTGGCCGATAGCGAGCGTCTTCCCGTTTGAGAACGAGCCGGTGATCACGCCGTCGGATCCGATCGAGAAGCCCGCCAGCGAGCCCGATGGGGCACCGTCTGCACTGGTGACGGAAAGCGACTGCTGACCAGAGTACTGCGTCACCGCACCTGCACCGGTCGGGTTCGGGAAGTTGATGTTCCAGGTGTCGCCGGTCGGGAACGCGTAGTTCGACGGCATCGTCTGGACGGGCAGTGACAGAGAGCCATCGGCGTTTGTGGTCGCTCCTGTCACCGAGCTGATCTGGCCTGTCGACGCGCCGAAGCTGATCGTCGGTGCCGTGGTCCACAGGTTCGTCGGGGTACCGGAAGCGTTCGGTACCGTTCCCTGCACCGTCCACTTATTGGCGCTGCCGGCCACGGGAGTGAATGTCAGCGACACTGGTATGACGTTGCCAAGCGAGTCATAGGCGTTGATCGTCGTGGTGATCGGTGTGGCGGTCCCGGTTCCCGACCACGCCGGTAGGTTTCCGCCCAAGGTCATTTCCGTCGTCGCCGACGCCGGCATGGTCGTCCCGGTCGGGATGCTGATAGCCCCAGTGGGCGCGTTGGTGTTGATAACGCCTTGAGCGTTCGCCGCCCATCCCTGGACGAGGCCGCCGGTCTGAGTGCCGAGATTTCCGTTAGCATCGAGGGTGAGGCTCCCGTCTCGGGTATACATGGTCTGGCCGTACTGCTGAGTCACCAGGAACCCGCTGCCTTGGATAGCGACATCCGTCGGGACGTTCGTGGTTTGGATCGCACCTTGCGACTCGTTGAGCGAAACAGCCCCGACGCGGACTCCGGACCCGATGGCAAGCGGATTTATACCTGCACCCTGTCCACCGGGGACAGGAGCTGAGGCACCCGCCACCTGCTGGGCGAGCAGGTCCGTGAACTGAGCGCTTTCGGATTTGTAGGCGGTCGTGTTGGAGTTCGCGACGTTGTTGCCGACCACGTCGAGGTATGCTTGATCGGCGGCTATGCCTGAGACGGCTGCAATCAGTGACTGTTCCATTGGGTGGTTCCCTTCGTTTTGGATTTGTAAGTGATCAGGCGGCGTTTGATGCCGGAGGGGGTGCGCTGCTTGACGCTGCGGGAGTAGTCGAGGAGTTCGAGCTCGACGCGTTTGTGCTACCCGTCGCATTTGACGCTGGCGTCGAAGTTGTTGCAGTCGCGGCGCTCGCGCTGTAGACCTGCGTTACTTGGTCGAGTGACACGGTCCCGCTCTGTCCGGCCAAGCTGAGCTGCGGCGGGCCGGAGCCGCTCAGCAGGACCGCTGTAACGGTTCCCGATACCACTTGACCACCTGATCCTGTCCCGCTTATCTTCTGGCCGAGCATCGAGTCTGCTGCGACTGTTTGTTCCTCTGCGTTGAGGGACGTCTGGGACT
>JAKBBS010000030.1 GCA_021808425.1 Actinomycetes bacterium | reverse complement strand
CCGTCAGGTCCAATCCCCTGCCGGCCCCTGACGCCAAGGCGCTAGCCGAGTTCGACAGCGGATCAGGCTCGCGTGCCGTGTCGACGACCATGGCGTTCGCTGTGATGATTCGCAACCTGTTGCGCGACGAAGGTATCGGCAAGCGGATCGTGCCGATCATTCCCGACGAGGCGCGCACGTTCGGCATGGACGGACTTTTCAAAGAGGTGGGGATCTACGCCCCCTTCGGCCAGCTATACGACCCTGTCGACTCCAAGCTGATGCTTTCTTACACCGAACGAGTCGACGGACAGATCCTCGAGGAGGGCATAAGCGAGGCCGGCGGGATGGCCGACCTGACCGCGGCCGGGACTGCGTACGCGACGTGGGGTCAGGCGATGATCCCATTTTTCATCTTCTACTCGATGTTCGGCTTCCAGCGCGTAGGCGACCTCGTGTGGGCGTTCGGGGACATGCGCGGCCGGGGGTTCATGCTCGGTGGAACGGCCGGCAGGACGACTCTGCTCGGCGAAGGGCTGCAGCACGACGACGGCCATTCGCTGCTGCTCGCCTCGACCGTGCCGAACCTGCGGGCATACGACCCGGCGTTCGCATACGAGGTGGCGTCGATAATCGCCGACGGTATCCCGAGGATGTACGGCGACGACGCAGAGGACGTGTTCTACTACATCACCCTCTACAACGAGAACTACGCGATGCCGGCGAAACCGGAGGGCGTCGACGAGGGAATCATCCGTGGGCTGTACCGGTTCGCCGACGCTCCGGAAGGCCCGGCGCGCAAAGCGACGATCCTCTTTTCGGGGACAGCCTCCCAGGCGGCTCTCGAAGCGCAACGCCTGCTCGCCGCCGACCACGACGTCGCTGCCGAGCTGTGGTCCGCGACGAGCTACAAGGCTCTACGCGAGGACGCCCTGTCGGTCGAGCGCTGGAACCGACTGCACCCGACGATGACCCCCCGCCGGGGATACGTCACGGAGGTCCTCGAAGCCGCATCAGGGCCTATCGTCGCCGTCACGGACTTCATGAAAGCGGTCCCCGACCAGATCGCGCGTTGGGTGCCCGGCCACTTCATACCGCTCGGCACCGACGGCTTCGGTCGCTCCGACACCCGTGAGGCCCTCCGACGGCACTTCGAGACCGACGCCGCCAACGTCGTCGTCGCCGTGCTGGACGGTCTGGCGGCGGTCGGGGAGGCCAAATCCGAGGAAGTCGAGTCGGCAATCACGCTGTACGGCATAGACGCCGAGGCTCCAGACCCGCGGACGCTGTAATTCGAGACCAGAGAGGCATCCTAAGTGGCATCCTGGAAGGACCTCCTCGCTTGTTTCAAGGCGTCCCGAACTCGGGATGGCCGTCCTGCATTACGCTTGACGACCGATGCTTCACTTAAGCCAGGACGACGAGGCCGACGAACTGCTCTCGAAGGACCCGTTGGCCCTCCTGATCGGCATGGTCCTGGACCAGCAGATCCCCCTCGAGCGCGCGTTCTTCGCTCCCCTCGAACTGAGCCGCCGTCTCGGACGCGACCTCGAGGCAGCGCATATTGCGGGCATGGACCCGGACCGGCTCGCCGAGGTGTTCTCGGCACGACCTGCGCTTCACAGGTTTCCTGCTGCTAACGCAAAGCGGGTGCAGGAGCTCTGCCGGATCGTGGTCGAGGACTATCGCGGCGACGCGGCCGCCGTCTGGAAGGAGGCATCCGACGGAGCCGATCTCTACCGGCGTGTGCTCGCTCTTCCCGGCTTCGGATCCCAGAAGGCGAAGATCTTCGTCGGGCTGCTAGGCAAGCAGCTGAAAGTCGAGCCTCACGGCTGGCGGGAAGCGTCTGAGCCGTTCGGGCGCGCCGGGTCGTACGTGTCAGTCGCCGACATCGTGGACGGAGCGTCGCTCGCGCGGGTAAGGGCCTACAAGCAGACGCTGAAGGCCGCCCGGGCACAGCCGTCGCCGCCAGGCTCCGAGTGAAGCCGGAGCCGTCCGCATGTTCGTGAGCGCGAACGGCCGGGATACAGAGCTCCGCGACGGGGCGCTCCTCGTCGAGCTCATCGAGCACTTCGGACTTGGGGAACGCTGGGTCGTCGCAGAGGTCAACGGGGAGGCCGTCGATCGACCGCGCATGTCAACTCTTGTCCTCGCCGACGGGGACAAGGTCGAGCTGGTGAGGGCCGTAGCCGGTGGCTGACGCGTCCGCCGCCGAGCGCCTTCACGGGCGGCGGCTCTATCTGTGTACCGCCGACCGGCCCGACCTCGCCGAGTTCATCGATGCGTGCATCGGCGGGGGCGTCGACATTGTCCAGCTGCGCGACAAGCACCTCGACGCCCGAGCTCTGATCGCTAGGTCGCTGATCGCGAAGGAGGTGTGCGCACGCTACGGCGTGCCGTTTATCCTCAACGACAGGCCCGACCTGGCGCTCGCCTGCGAGGCCGACGGGGTGCACGTCGGACAGGACGACGTGCCGGCCGCCGCCGCACGAAGAATCCTCGGGGAGGAAGCGATCATCGGCTTGTCCACGCACAGCCCTACGCAGTGGACGGCTGCGGCGGACGAGCCGGTCGGATACCTTTCGGCAGGTCCGGTCAACGCTACGCCTACGAAGCCGGGACGTCCCGGGACGGGCCTCGGTTACCTCGACTTCGTGTCGTCGAGTCCCGAGACGAAGACCATTCCGTGGTTCGTGACCGGCGGGGCGAATCTTGACACGGTCGACGAGATGGCGGCGCACGGGGCCCGGCGTTTCGTCGCGGTGCGCTATCTCACGGAGTCTGCCGATCCCGAAGCGTCCGCACGTTCACTTCGGAAAGCGATCGACCGGCACTGGGATCCAGCGAAGGCAGGGCTCGCGTAGAGGTCATAAGGCACCTTGAGCGAAGTCCGACTGAGCTGCGGTCAGTGCAAAGCGCCAGATGGGAAAGGGTACTGGCTCCTGGGCGCCGGCGGCGGTTAGCATGTCCGCGCCGAGCGACGGCCACTTCACCCTCATCACTGAGCAACGAAGCAGCTAGACCCAGCTGTTCGTGTACCCGGCTGCGTGGCCGGGCGGAGCAGCTCAAACGTCGTGACCCAGGAGACGTAGCAACCGACGTGGCGCTCTTCGCGGGCGACCACGGCCACCGCAGCCTCAAGGTCCGATCGGCGCCCATCGAGCTCAGTGATCCTGGCGGTCAAGCCACCCGAGAAGCAACGCGACCGCCCTCGGGTCGTGGCTGAGGCGATGCGCTGCACCCGGGAGAATTTTCAGTTCCGCGCGCTCCTCCGCAGCGTCCGCTAGCGCCCGGGCGTCCAGGACGTTGACAACCTCGTCGTTGGCTCCGTGCACCAGCAGTAGCGGGCGCGGAGGGATCTGCCGGATCAGGTCGAGCGGCCGGATGTCGCGAAGTTCTCGTGCCCACGCCTCGAGATCGCTCGGGAAGGACCGGTCCTTGATCAGGCCGGCGACGCGTGCCTGCGCTACGAAGCGCCGGGCGTCGGAGGCTCGGTCGGCAAAGTCGGCGGGAGCGGAGAAGGAGGCCACCCCGCGTATCCGATCATCGGCTCCCGCGGCGCAGACCGCCAGGGCACCGCCGGCAGCGAAACCGCACAACCACAACGAGTCGACGCGCTGCGCCGCCAAAGTCACCTCAATGGCAGCTTGGAGGTCTCGGAGCCAGCCGCCGAGCGAAAAGTTGCCGGTCGACTTGGCGGTCCCACGGAAGGAGAATGTGATCACCGTCCAGCCGGTGTCGCCGGCGAGGCGGTCCGCCAATTGGTGGAAGCTTCCATCCGGGCCAGGCTGGCCTTCGCCGGACGGGAATCCGTGGCAGATGAGCAGGCTGTGACGGGCGCCCCCGGCAGCCGACGACGCCGGCCTCGCGGCGTAGGCGGCGAGGCTCAGCCCCTCGACGGGGATCGTGAACTCACCCCCCTGGTCAGGTACGGCCTCGGGAAGACTGTGAACGGCCTCGGGAAGCGTGCCCACGGATGGTTCCCTCTCATGTTCGTCAAGCGTCACGTGATGCTCAGAGCAGCCGCAACGCGAAATTGGGGCCACTGCATGAGTGACCCCAATCTCGACAATATCTGGTTGGAACAAAGCAAAGAGGTCGAAAGTGTCAGGTGGGACCAGCTCCTGACCCTGTTTGCCCGGGTAACTGGTGGGAATTCACCAGAAGGCCCAGCGACCGACTAGCGGCCAGTCACCTCCGAAGTCCCAGTACTTCGACTTATCAGCTGGACCACCTCCTTTCCTCGGTACGAATATATTAACCGGAGGAGGAGCTAACACCAAGCGTTTGAATCGATGTCAGATCCCGATCCGCTGAGCGAGGAGCTCGCGGTGGTAGGTGGGATCGCCAAAGAGCAGCTCGGAGCTTTTTGCCCGCTTGAAATACAGGTGCGCCGGGTGCTCCCAAGTGAAGCCGATACCGCCGTGGATCTGGATGTTCTCGGCTGTCGCGTGGAAGTAAGCCTCCGAGCAGTAAGACTTCGCGAGGCTCGCAACCACCGGAAGCTCGTCGCTGTCCTCAGCCGCGGCCCAACCCGCGTAGTACGCCGCCGACTTCGCCGACTCGACCTCTAAGAGCATGTCGGCGCACTTGTGCTTGATCGCCTGGAAGCTCCCGATCGGACGCCCGAACTGCACCCGGACCTTCGCGTACTCGACCGCCATCTCGAGCACCTTCTGCGCGCCGCCGACCTGCTCCGCCGCCAAGGCGACCACAGCGAGGTCGAGCATCTTCGAGATCGCCGCCCATCCCTCGCCCTCCACACCCACTAGGCGGGCCGGCGTCGAGTCGAAGGATATCTTCGCCTGCTTGCGTGTCTGGTCCATGGTGGACAGCGACGTCGCCGCATAGCCGGCAGCCGCCTTGTCGACGGCGAACAGCGACACCCCGGTGGGCGTTCTGGCGGCCACGAGGACGATGTCGGCAGCATGGCCGTCGAGCACGTATAGCTTCTCGCCACTCACATGCCAGTCGTCACCCGAGCGGCTCGCCGCGACGGTCACACCTTCCTCGTCCCAGCGCCCCGATGCCTCGGCCAAGGCGACGGTGGCGATTTTCGAGCCGTCGGCGATCGAAGGAAGGTAGTCGGCCTGCGCGGCCTCGTCCCCCGACACGAGAAGCACGTTCGCTGCAAGAGCTACCGAGGAGAAATACGGCGCGCACAGAAGCGCCCGGCCCATCTCCTCGAGCACGACGACCAGCTCGACGTAGCCGAAGCCGGACCCGCCGAAGCGCTCGGGGATCGTCAGTCCCTGAAGACCGAGCTGGTCGGCCATCTGGCGCCACACGGCGAGGTCGTAGCCGTCCTCGGTCTCCATCAGACGTCGGACTTCGGTTTCAGGGGACTTGTCCTCCAAGAAGCGCCGAACCGCTTTGCGGAGTTCTTCCTGCTCTTCACTGAACGCGAAATTCACGGTTGACGTCCTTTTCCCTGGATATTTTGATCTGAGCGAACCCGCGCCAGCGCGTTGGCTCTACTTCTCCCCTATTTCTAGCCCATAGGCTGCGTGTCATGCACTACGAAGACTCTCGTGTCGAGGTTCACCGTGTGGTCGTCGGTCCCCTCGACAACAACGTTTATGTCGTGCGCTGCAAGCGAACAGGGGAGGCAGTCCTAATCGATGCAGCCAACGAGCACGAGATGCTCCTCGAGATGGCCGGGAGGCTCGGGGTTCGCTGCATCCTCGAAACGCATGGGCATTGGGACCACATCCAGGCGGTTCCCGCGGTACGCGACGCCGGCTACGAGGTCGGGGTGACCGCGGCTGATGCCGCGATGCTGCCCTCGTATGACTTCGTGCTCGACGACGAATCGGTCATCGAGTTCGGCGACCTGCGGCTTCACACGATCGCCACCCCCGGCCACACTCCTGGGTCGATGTGTTTTCGCCTCGAAGGTGCCCCTCTTCTGTTCAGCGGCGACACGCTATTCCCGGGCGGCCCCGGTAACACGAGCTTAGAGGGTGGCGACTTCAAGACGATCATCTCGTCCATCGAGCGCCGGCTAATCGCTCCGCTGGATCCCTCGACTGTCGTCCTGCCCGGCCATGGCGTCGACACCAGTATCGCGAACGAGAGCCCGCACCTCGACGAGTGGGTCGCCCGCGGCTGGTAGACGGAGGCGGATTGAACCCTCAGGTGCCGGTCAGCGGGTGACGCGGGGCGTCTACGAGGGACAGCCCTTCGGGAAGACCCTCCACCGACACGTTGTCACCTTCGACGGTGACAGTAACGCGGGCCCCCGCGAGCGGTATCCCTCCCACTCGCAACCGTCCCACCTGCTCTGGAAGTGCGGGGTGCAGCCAGACCTTTCCCCGGGGTACCCACGGGTCGAGCCGTAGCAGCGTGCGCAGCATCAGCAGTGGTGAAGCCGCCGACCAGGCTTGAGGCGAGCAGGCGGTCGGATACGGGACCACGAGGGGGTGCTCGATGCGCTCCAGGCCGCTGTAGAGCTCAGGTAGGCGGCCCCCCTGAGCCGACCCGGCGTCTATGACGCCCATGATCACCCGGTGGGCTTCCTTGGTGTAGCCGTAGCGCATGAGGCCCGCTGCGGCGATGGCCGAATCGTGGGGCCAGACCGAACCGCAGTGGTAGCTGACCGGGTTGTAACCGGTCATCGACGATCCGAGCGTGCGCACCCCCCAGCCGCTGAACATCTCGGTGCCGCTCAGCCGCTTCGCGACCGCCCCCGCCTTATCGGCGTCGAGGATCCCGGTCCAAAGGCAGTGACCCATGTTGGAGGCGAGCGCGTCGATCGGTTTCTTGTCACGGTCGAGCCCCATAGCAAGCCAACCGCGATCCTCCAACCAAAAATCACGGTTGAACGCCGCTTTCAATTCCGCTGCGCGCGTCCTCATACGACTCGACAAGGCGTTATCACCCTGCTCGGCAGCAAAAAACGCCCGTGCCAGATAGGCGCTGTATGCGTAGCCCTGCACTTCGGCGAGGGCGATCGGCGGGTCAGCGAGACGTCCGTCCGAGAATCGGATGCCGCCCGTCGAGTCCTTCCACCCTTGGTGGCGCAGTCCCCGGTCGGAGGCACGCTGGTACTCGATGTAGCCGTCGCCGTCGCGGTCGCCGAAGGTCTCCATCCACTCGATCGCCCGGTCGGCGGCGGGAAGCAGGTTGTCGACCGCTTCACGGGCCAGTCCCCAGCGGCGCAGCTCGCCCAGGAGCATGACGAACAGCGGCGTGGCGTCGGCTGTCCCGTAGTAGATCGGGCCGCCTCCGAGGGAGAGCGAGGACGTGTCGCCGAAGCGCATTTCGTGGAGGATCCGCCCGGGCTCCTCCTCGTTGCCGGGGTTGACCTCGGTCCCTTGGAACCGGGCGAGAGTCTGGAGGGTGCCGAGCGCCAGCTCGGGGTCGACGAGGAGAGCCATGTAGGCGGATATGAGCGAGTCCCGGCCGAACAGCGTCATAAACCACGGAGCCCCGGCCGCAACGACCGTCCGCTCCGGGTAGTCAGGGTCGAATATCCGCAAGGATCCGAGATCCTCGGATCCTCGGGCTACGACGCTGCGCAGGCCGTCATGGTCGGTGTCGACGACAGGTACGCTGCGCCGCCACGCCGCCATTCGCTCCGCCGGCGCAGCTCTGGTCACCGGCTGGCCGACCAGCCACCGCGGTTCGATCTCGTCGCCGTCGATCCCGCAGATGAACTGTGTGCAAAGCGACCACGCGCTCCGGGACGCGATGATCACCTCCCAGCGGGCCGAGTCGCCGTGAAGCACCGCAGGTACTGTGAAGGCCACTCTCAGACTCCGGCGATGGCCGCCATTGCGGTAGCTGAAGACGATCGCCCCGTCAGCGTTGTCGACCGCTACGTCGGGGGTGGCCGAACCCCTTCCCTCCTTGACCGTGAAAAGGTCCGCGAAGTCGGCTCCGACGACCATCTCCAAGGCGCAGTACGCCGGTTCCTCGCCAAAATTCCGTATGAGGAGGTCCTCGCGCATCCCTCGCCCGACGTAGCGGCGACGCTCGATTAGCAGGTCCGAGTCTGCCCGACCGGCCGGCGGGAGGCTTCGCGAAATGAACGTTGCCGAATAAGGCTCCGCCATGGAACGCGCGAGTGGCTCGGGCTCGTCCCCGTTGACTCTCACCGAGTAGGAGGACAAAAAACGGGTGTCACGGAAGAAAAGCCCTTCGCCGTGCTCGGCAGATACGCTCCCTCCGAGGTCACAAACCAAAAAGGCAGGCCCCTCGACCAACGTAACCCTGTCATGGTTGCCGGCGGATGGTCCACTCGCCGTCGAGTTCCACGGGCTTGGCATCGGTCCTGACGCTACACGCCTGCTCGAGAAGCGTAGAACAGACCGGCGCCATATTTTCTACTATCCAGATAGTGCTAATAGGATTGATGCTGCAATGATCCCGCTTCTGCAGGTCGAAGATCTCCACGCACAAGCTGGCGGGGAGTCTGTACTTCGAGGTGTCGATCTGGAACTGCGAAGCGGTGAACTCCACGCCGTGATGGGGCCGACAGGGCCGCCCGGCTCGGGGATCTCGTCGCTCGCGAATGTGTTGATGGGCGATCCGTCCATTCAGGTCACTTCGGGCCTCATCCGCTTCCACGGCGAGGACATCACCCGCTGGCCACCCGACGTGCGCGGCAAGGCCGGCCTGTTCCTGGCATTCCAGCATCCCGAACCTGTACCGGGCCTGCCACTCACCCAGTTTCTCGGCCAGGCCCTGGCGGCGAGGGGCGGTCCCGACTGCTCCGTGGTCGAACTACGCGAGACGGTTGCGGAATGGGCGAGGATTCTCGGGATCGAACCGCGGCTGGAGACACGGTTTCTCAACCAGGGCTTGTCGGCGCAGGACAGGAGCCTCCACGAGATACTGCAGATGGCGGTCCTGGCGCCCGAGATCGCGATACTCGACGAGGTCACGTCGCCTTCGCAACACGATGCAGTTCATGACGTTGCAGCTCGCGACGTCGTAGCGGCCCACGGCGCGGTTACGCCCCCCGACGCTGTCGCCCGGGGGGTCAGGGAGGTCCGCCGCCAAAGACCTGAGCTCGCCAGCCTCGTCGTTACCCGGTACCATCAGGTGGCGAGGGTGTTCGAGCCCTCTAAGGTGCATGTTTTGCTGGACGGTCGAGTCGTTGCCGCCGGCGGCCCCGAGCTGGTAGATCGGATCGAGCAGGAAGGTTACGAGTCATGGCGGCCATAGACGTCACCAGCGTCAAGAAGGATTTCCCGATCTTGGAGCGTACCGTTCATTCGAGGCGACTCGTCTACCTCGACTCGGCGTCGTCGGCTCAGAAACCGTCCTCGGTCATCGAGGCGATGAGCTCGTACTACGAGACGACACACGCCAACGTCCATCGCGGCGTTTACCTGATTGCGGAGGAAGCGACGCGGCTCTACGAGAAAGCCCGTTCGGATCTGGCCCGGTTCATCGGGGCACCGACGCCGAGCGAGGTCATCTTCACCAAGAACGCTACAGAGGCGATCAACCTCGTCGCCTACTCGTGGGGAAGGGCGAACCTCAATCCCGGCGACGTCATAGTGCTGACCGAGATGGAGCACCACGCCAACCTTGTTCCGTGGCTCGCGCTCAAATCGGAACGCGGCGTCGAGATCCGCTACATACCCGTGGACGCCAACGGTCGCCTCGACTTGTCGGACCTCGACCGGACACTGGACGGCGCCAAGCTGCTCGGGGTCACCTCGGTCTCGAACGTGCTCGGCACCATCAACCCGCTGCGGATGCTCGCCGACGCCGCCCACGCCCATGGGGCTCTGCTTCTCGTGGACGGGGCCCAGCACGCTCCCCACATGCCGGTCGACGTGGTGGCACTTGGCTGTGACTTCTTCGCAGTGACAGGACACAAGATGCTCGGCCCCACCGGTATCGGGGCTCTGTGGGCTCGAGGCGAGCTTCTCGAGGCGATGCCAACTTTCCTCGGGGGCGGCGAGATGATCCGTGACGTGCGCCTCGACGGTTTCACACCCAACGACGTCCCGTGGAAGTTCGAGGCGGGGACACCGCCGATCGCGGAGGCTGTCGGTCTATCGGCCGCGATCGAGTACCTGGAGCGTCTCGGGATGGAGCAGGTCCGTGAGCACGAAGTGAGACTCACCGCCTACGCCCTCGACGCCTTGGGATCCCTCGGCGACGATGTGAGCGTGCACGGGCCCCCGAGCGCCGACGAGCGCGGAGGCGTCATATCGCTCGCTTACAAGTCTGTTCACCCCCACGACCTGTCCCAGGTTCTCGACGAGGCGGGTGTGTGCATCCGAGCAGGCCATCACTGCGCGAAGCCCCTGATGCGCAAGCTCGGGGTGAGTGCCACTGCGAGGGCGTCTTTTTCCGTGTACAACGACGAATCCGACGTGGACGCGCTGGTGAGCGCCCTTTCGGACGTAGACAAGCTTTTCGGCTGACCAAGGAGAGCGCCAAATTTCCGGATTAGAAGACCTATACCGCGAGATCATTCTCGACCACTACCGCAGCCCGCGTAACCGGGGAGAGCTTCCGTCGCCCCCAGCTCACGTGGAGACCGGATTCAATCCTCTCTGCGGCGACGAGATAACCCTGTACCTGCTCTTGGACGGAGACCGGCTCGTAGATATCAAGCTCGCCGGCCAGGGCTGCTCGATCAGCCAGTCCTCAGCCTCGATGATGTCGACTGCCGTCAAGGGACACACCGTCTCGGAGATCAAGGACACCGTCCGGCGGTTCAAGTCGATGATGTCCGTCCACGAGGCAAAACTCGACGGCGCAGACGGAGCCGACTCGGACGGAGGTGGCCCCGAGACCCCGCTCGGAGACCTAGAAGCGCTTCAGGGAGTCGTCAAGTTCCCGGTCCGGATAAAGTGCGCCACCCTTTCGTGGAACACTTTGAGTCAAGCCTTGGAGGCCGCGGCAGCGTCTTAAGCGTGAGGTCGGGCGGCACGGTGTGAAGCGTGAGGCGGGGGACACCGCCGCCCGCGCTCAACCCGCACTCAAGTGGTCGGAACCCGCCACCCCATTGACTGAGCGATCTCCTTGCAGGTCGGGCACAGCGGGAAGCGCTGCGGGTCGCCCGAAGGAACCCAGATTTTTCCGCACAGTGCCTTGACGGGCGTGCCCGTGACGAGGCCCTCTACGACGGAAGGACCGGCCGAGACGAAGTCGCCCTCCTCGGGCTTCCATCCCTCCAGGACTATGTGGGCCATACGGTCGTGGCCCCCGTCAAGAGACGGGTCAACGTGGACCGGGGCAACGGTGACGTCGGTCATAAGTTGAAGGCTAGCAACTTGAGTTCGCCGGGTAGGGCCCCTAGAGTCTGTCCGTCGTGGTTACGGGCTCGAGGTTTTTCCGTCGGCACCCCACCCGGGTTCTTGCGTCGTTCGTGGCGGCCCTCTTGCTCGCAGCCGTGGCCTCGCCTTCGGCGCACGCCGATCAAATCGCCACCCTTAAGGCACAAGCCGCTGCGATCGCCTCAAAGATCAGCACCCTCGGGATACAAGAGGAGGTGCTCTCTGAGACCTACGACCGCACGCGGTCCCAGCTCGACGCCCTCGAAGCCAAACTCGCACAAGCGAAGTCGGCCCTCGCTGGCGCTCAGGCATCCGCCGCCCAGGCGCGGTCTGCGCTGGCCGCAGACGCTATTCAGGCGTACGTCGACGGTGGCACCAACCCTTTGAGCGCGTCGACCCCATCGAATACGCAGGCGATCGCGCTTCTGCGCTCCGAGTACGCAAGCACGCTCGCAACGGACCAGTCCGAGGCGATCGACCGCTACAAAACCGCATCGCTCGAGGAGCAGACAGCAAGCACGAAACTCGCGAATCAAACTTCGGCGGTCGCCGCTCAAGTATCGCTCCTTGCGACACAGCGCAACTCACTCGTATCAACCTCCGATCAGTTGACGGCCATCCAAGCCCAGGTCAGCGGGCAGCTTGCAGCTGCCGTAGCGCGCCAGCAGGCGGCCGCTTTCGCTGCCGCTGCAGCAGCCCAACAAGCTGCCGCCGCACGCCAACTAGCGGCCAGCACGCCCGCACAGTTCAGCGTGGCAGCGGGCGGAGCCGCCGGAGTAGCCCAGAGCGGCCAGACCACCGGCTTTCAGCCCCAGGGTGCTCCCACAGCCTATACTCCGCCTCCGCAAAGCTCGGCAGCTGGCCGGGCCGTCGCCGCTGCCGAGAGCCGACTCGGGGACTGGTACCAGTGGGCGGCGGCAGGGCCGACCACTTTCGACTGTTCCGGCCTGGTCATGTGGGCGTATGCCCAGGCCGGTATCTCACTTCCCCACTACAGCGGCGCCCAGTACGCCGACACCATACATATTCCGATGTCGGCTCTTCAGCCCGGCGACCTCGTGTTTTTCGCGAACCCCGGTGAACACGTGGCGATGTACGTCGGCGGCGGGGACATAATCGAGGCGCCCTACACAGGTGCGCAGGTGCACATCGTCGCGATGTACTCCGGTTTTGTTCTCGCGGGCAGGGTTGCGTAGACCTGCTCCCGGGTAATCTCGCGCTACGGTGGCCAGCCGCTAGCATCAGGGGGATGAGTCCATGCGGGTAGAACGTTGCTTTGCCTTCATCGACCTCAGCGGCTTCACTTCGTTCACGGAACGTTGTGGTGACGAAAGCACCGTCGAAGTTCTCACGCGTTTTCGTGGACGCGTCCGGGCGATAGCAGCCCGGAGGGGAGTTCGGGTGACCAAGTGGCTCGGTGACGGGGCGATGCTCAGCTCCGCTGACACCCCGGCGGTCGTGGCTATGGCTATCGAGTTAGCGGACCGCATCTCGGAGGAGTTGCCTCTCGGCGTACGGGCGGGCCTCGCTCACGGACCGGTGATCATGTTCGAGGGTGACGACTACATCGGCCGCCCGGCGAACGTCGCTGCGCGCCTTTGCGACGCGGCTGGCGACGGGCATGTCCTAGCGACTCGCGAGGTCGCATCCAGAAGTCCGCGCTGGGTGGCCGCCGGGACGTTCCTCGGCTACCCGGCTCGGGGTTTGGACCGGCCGATCGAAGCCACTGTCCTGACAATCGACTCCGGGGAGGCATCCACTGTCGACCCGTGCTGCGGTCTTACGCTGCCGCTAGAGCCGGGCCTTGACACTCGCTTCGGAGCTGACGGATCGGTGGTCCATTTCTGCTCCACTGCGTGTGCTGTCGCCTGGGAGGCCGAGGAGCGAAAGCCACCGCCAGTGGAATCCCTCTCCCCCGCCTAGACGCGACCCTCAGAACCGCCGAGCGAGGGCACCCTGCGCCGGCGCAAGCGCAGGTCGACCGTACCAGCAGTCTTTGCGATGGCGCCATCGGCTGGTCTCATTGCTATAGCCGCACCGACGGCTGCAAGGCCGATAGCGGCGCCAGCGACGTAAGCAAAGTGAAACGAAGCGACGAGGCTCCCGGTGCGGCTCGTCGCAACCTGCACCTCTTCCATCACCTGAATCCCCACCACCACGCCGACCTGACTCGCAAGCTGCATCACGGCGCTCGCGGAGCCGAGACGCTCCGGTTCCACCGTCGCCGCCACCAAGGCGCCGAGCGACGGAGCTGAAACACCGTTGGCCAACCCCGACGCCCCGAGCGCTGCGATCAGAAGCAGACCGGGCGACCCTCGCCCGACCGCAGCGAACGCGACCATGGAAGCCACGAGCACGACCGACCCGACGACAGCGGCGTGCCGGTCTCCCCGGCGAAGAGCGATGAAGCCGGCCGCGGGCGCAGCCATCGCGAACACAAGCGGTCGGGCGATTTGGAACAGACCTGTCGTCCCGACGCTGTAGCCGAGGGCTTGCTCCATGAAAAGCGGCGTCAGGAAGAACCCGCCCATGTAGGCGAAGTTGATTCCAAACGAAGCCGCGCAAGGCAGCATGACGCTCCGGTTGGAGAGCCACGCCACCGGCAGCACCGGAGACTTGGCGTGGCGCTCCGCTATCCAGAACGCAGGGAAAGCAACAAGGGCCAATCCTGCGCAACCGAGCACCAGCGGCCTGCCGACACCACCGTTCACCTGGTCGACGAAGACGAGACAAGATCCCACACCGGCCGCGAGCAGCAAGGCTCCCAGGATGTCGAGCGACTCGCCCGAGTGGCGCTCGGTCTCTTTGAGCACAGCGAAGTTGGCGATGATTGCGACGACTATCAGGGGCACCTGCGCCACGAATATCCAGCGCCACCCAAACGCCTGCACGACAGGGCCGCCGATGGCGACGCCGAATACCGGCGCACCAGCGCTGACCACCGACCACCACCCGAGCACGCGGGTTCGCCCCGACTTGGACGACACGCTGAAGAGCAGAGCCCAAGACGCGGCACCCATGGCAGCGCCTCCCACCCCTGACAGGAGCCTGGCGGCGATCAACACGCCCACGTTCCACGAAACGGCCGTAAGAGCTGCGCAGGCCAGCGAACCAACCAGCCCGTATAGAAACAGGCGCCGGTGCCCGTACATGTCGCCTATGCGCCCGAGTATGGGGGCTGCGACACCGACGACCAGAAGCGGCCCTGTAATCGACCAGGTGAGCACACCAGACGACGTGTGCAGGCTGCGCGCAATGTCCACCAGCGCAACGTTGAAGATCGTGAAGGTTACGTTCGTGGCCCCGAGACCAGCCAGCACGCTCACCACCACCACCCGTCGCGACACCGAGGCGGCGATCAATGCCGACATCTCGCCGGCGGGCACCCGATCTGGATCAGCCCTGACCGGGGTCGAGCACTACCCGATGGTCGTCTGGACTGAAGCGCACCGGGATCTCGGATCCGACCTTGACCGCTGCCCGCAGATCCGGAGTCTGAAAGGCGTGTCGGATCGTGACTTCGAACGGGCTCTCATCCCCGTTCGGTGCGACACGCAAGACGAGCCTGCTTCGGGTCACCGGACCGATCGTGCGCTCGTCTACCACCGAGATCACCTTCGCCTGGGCCCGAACGCCATTCTTGACCAGATCCGGCTGTTTGAGCTCCGCCTCCATCTGCGAAGGAAGGTCGGTGGGCGGCGGGGTGGGTGGCGCCGGTTCACGGTCGCGGGCTTTCGCCCTTCCCGGCGCCGTGGGCCTGGAGAACGGATTGCTCGGCGGCCGGGGAGCGCGTGCAGCGGGCGGTGTCGTCTGGGTGCGTTGAGATTCCATTGCCATCGAAGCGCCTGCTACGGCGATCACCAGCACCACGGCTAAGGCGATTGCGGCTGTCACGGTCTCAGATCCTACCGTTTTGCGCCGCTCTGGCGGGGACGACCGCTGTTCGAGAGCTTGTCGATAGCATCTGCGCTAGAGCAGTTTCAGCGCGACGAGGGACTTGATAGCGGATGGCAACCACGATAGGGAACTCCGCACACCGAAAGCCGGTCGACATGGAGCCCCGGCGGGGCTTGTCGGAGAAGATCATTCGGGAGGCGTCCGCCGCCAAGGGCGAACCAGGCTGGATGACGCAGAGACGCCTCGACGGTTACCGTCATTTCTCCCAGACGCCACCGCCCGCTTGGATCGGGGAGATGTCCGGCATCGACTTGGCAGACATTTTCTACTTCAAGAATCCCGCCGCCGGACACGACGCCCCATCCCCCCACATCGCTGACCCAAAGGGGGCGACCGATGCCCTCGACCAAGCCGGCTGGGAGCGCCTGAAAGCCCAGGGCGTCGTCTTCTGCCGTATCGAAACCGCTCTCAAGGAGTATCCGGATCTCTTCGAGCGGGACTTCGCCTCGGTGGTCCCCGCCGATGACAGCAAGTTCGCCGCTCTCAACACCGCAGTCTGGGGTGGCGGGACATTCGTCTACGTTCCGCCAGGAGTCGACGTCGGGTTCCCGCTCCAGGCGTCCTACCGACTTAATTCGGAAAAAATAGGGCGGTTCGAACGTACCCTCATCGTCGCAGACGAAGGATCGCGGGTGGAGTACTTCGAGGGTTGCTCGGCTTCCATGTATACCTCGGACCCACTTCGCTGCAGCGTCGCGGAGGTTGTCGTCATGTCGGGTGCGCAAGTGACATTCACGACCGTCCAGAACTGGACTACCAACGTCTACAACCTCGTCACGATGCGCTCGCATGTGCACGCCGGGGGGCGGATGAGATGGGTCGAGGGTTACATCGGAAGCCGTTCGACGATGTGTCGCCCGGAGGTGTGGCTGATCGGCCCCCAGGCTTCGGGGGAGGTATTGTCAGTCGCCTACGCAGGCGCGTCTCAGCACCACCACGTCGGTGCCAGGATCGTCCACGCAGCCCCCGACACCACATCCGCCATCGTTTCCAAGTCGGTCTGCAGGGATGCCGGACGCACCACAGACCGCAGCGTTGTCGAGATAAGGAAGGGCGCCCGGCGCTCGACGACTTCGCTGCGCTGCGACGCCCTGCTCCTCGACGACATTTCGCGAAGCGACGCCTGCCTCAGCGTGGAGAGTGAGGCGGACGACGCCGAGGTCAGTCGCTCGGAGAGTGTCGCCACGATTCCCTCGAAGCAGTGGTTCTATCTGATGAGCCGTGGTCTCAGCGAGGAGCAGGCGATGGGCTTGGTCGTGACTGGCTTCGTCGAGGCCGTTGTCGGCGCGTTACCGGTGGAGTATTCGGTCGAATGGAGCCGGCTGCTGGAGCTTCGTATGGACGGGTCCGCCGGCTAAGGGTGGGGGCTTATGGTACGACGTCGGTTAGCGTCGGATGCCCGCGTCCGACGCCATCCGTGTGCCCGTGATGCCCGAAAAGGGGTTTTTCGCCTGGCTGCGACAAGAGTGTGCGTGTAATTGTACATTTCTCGTGCATTTACACGCACAGTCTGTTTCCCGCACGTCCAATGTCGCATTTCCGCTAGCCCCAAGCGGCTCGCCCCAACCCCCGAGCCGCTAACGGCAAGCCCCGAGCCCCTCGCCCCAGCCCGCTAACCGGCTTTCGACGCCGCCGAGCCGATCGCCTCAGATTGAAGCCGGGACGCCGTAGCCGATCCTTGACCCAGCAGCCACGACGACACTTCGAGTCTGGCAGCCCGGGACACGTCTCCCCTGCGGGCGGCGTCCATCGGATTGATGCCCATCGCAGATGCAGCCTGTCGACCGGGTTGTATCACAACAACCTCGACCCCCTTGGATCGAAGGTTTGCCACCTCGAGGCGAAGCTGCCAGCCGAGGAACTGTCGGAGCACGGTCGTGGAGGTCAACACAGGCCAAGGCGACGCCTGGGTCAGCGGCGACACGACCAGCACCAGATCCAACCCGGCATCGCTTAGAACGTCGAGGTTGAGCATCGAATGGACGCCTCCGTCCACGTACTGCCGGCCGCCGATCTCGACCGGCGCGTAGTGGGACGGGATCGCGGAGGAAGCGGCGACCGCCGTTCCAACCGAGGCGCGCGGAGCGCCGGGGCGCCCGAATACGACCCTCTTGCCAGCCCGCTGGTCATACGAGCACAACCAGAGCGCCTCGTCGGGCCAACGTCCCCCGAAGAGGGCGTCGATACCCTCAGATAGCGCAGTCGTCGAAATGAACCCCCCGGGGAGGCACGCAAGAAGGAGCGCCTTCGCGTTGATCGACCCGGGGCGCGTCACTGCACGAAGGAGAGTCTTCGGGTCGCTAACCGGGCGGAACCCGAGCAATTGCCTTGCTGTCGCCTTCGGGCGTCGCGGCCGGCCCATGCTCAGAAGCCTGGAGCCTTCCGGGGAAAGCGGAGAGCCTTCGCTGATCCTGGCGAGGTCGCTGGCTGGGACGCCGGCCCGCACCATCGCAGAAGTAACCGATCCGGCCGACGTCCCGACGAGGACTTCAGCGGACCGGGCATCCCACCCGGTCACCTCTGCTATAGCTGCCAGGACCCCTCCGTGATATGCGACTCCGACGGAACCCCCGGCGGCAAGGGCAATGCCAATTCTCATTTCAGAGAAGCTAGCCCCACCCGGCGCTTATCGGGTGGACTTCACCGGCCGAAGCGCCACAGCCAGGGTTACCAACACCATCACGCAGCCAACGGCGAAGACGATCCACTTCGTAAGCGCCGGATCCACCCAGATCGATCCGATAATCGGCGAAGCCGCCATTAGCAACGCGAACAGGTACTCGCCAGGGGAAGTGGTAAACATCGGGCGCACCCGCGTAAGGCTAGCCGCCGCCACCCGGTACCGGCGAGCTGGCGGTCGTCAACCAACAATCTCTTTCAGGCGGCCTATCAGCTGAGCGGGGGTCTCCCCGCCCGACGGCATCGGGGTCACCTGCAGGTGGGTGACCCCCGCTTCTCGCAGCGCCTCGACACGCTCGGCAACCCACGAGGCCGGCCCACACAGCGAGGTCAACCTGACGATCTCCTCGGGGACGACGGCTTCAGCTTCTTTCTTCTTGCCGGCCAGGTATAGGTCCTGGATTTCGTCGGCTTCCTGCTCGTAGCCGTAGCGGCGGAGCAGGTCATTGTAGAAGTTGCGCCCTTTTGCCCCCATTCCGCCTACATACAGGGCGAGCATCGGTCGGGACAGATCGCGTAACGCGACGATGTCGTCGCCTTCTCCTATGGCGAGTAGGCCCCCGCCTGAGATCATGAGGGGTGCCATCGAGGGGTCGCGCTTGGCTTCTCCTTCGGCGAGCGCGGAACCCCAGACTTCTCGGGCCTTCTCAGGCACGAAGATGATCGGAAGCCAGCCGTCGGCGACTTCGGCGGTCATCGCCACGTTCTTGTCACCAAGCGACGCCACCCAAACCGGAATCCGGCTGCGCACAGGGTGAGCGATAATCTTCAGCGCTTTACCGAGGCCGGTTCCCTCCCCTGCGGGTAACGGGAGATGGTAGAAGCGACCGTCGTGGGTGACAGGTGCCTCGCGGGCCCAGACCTGCCGGCAGACCGACACGATCTCGCGGGTCCTTCCGATCGGGGCGTCGTAGCGCACGCCGTGCCAACCCTCGATGACCTGCGGCCCGGAAGCACCGAGACCAAGATGGAAACGACCCTCCGACAGGGCGTCGACGCCGGCAGCCGTCATAGCCAGAAGCGTCGGCGTCCGCGTGTAAATCGGAAGGATTCCGGACCCGATCTCGACCCGATCGGTGAGCGCTGCGAGGTAGCCCATGAGGCTAGGAGCATCGAAGCCGTACGCCTCTGCCACCCAGACGAGGTCGAGGCCGGCCTTTTCCATCTCGCTCACCTGTCGGGCCGACTCTTTGAAGCCGCCTGAATAGCTGAGCATAGTTGCGATCTTCATGACCGAGGATAACTCATCTCGGCCGCCAGCCGACGGTGGACAGTTTGGGCAGGGACCATTTGGTGGAACAATCGTCGGATGGACCCCATCGTCCGCCGCGTCGACCGGCTCCAACGGCGTTTCAAGGTCACCTCCTTCGCGTGGGCTGTCCAGAAGAAATTCTCAGACGACCGCGGCGGGTATCTCTGCGCGCTCATCTCCTACTACGGGTTCCTATCGATTTTTCCTCTTCTTCTGGCTGCGTTCACCATTGCCGCATACGTCCTCGCTGGCCACACATCGGCCCTCCACTCCGTGGCCTCGCACCTGCAGAACTACCCGGTGTTGGGCCCTGCGGCAGCGGATCTTCAGGGCAAAAGCCTGAGTGGCTCGCCGGTTGCCCTGGTCGTAGGCGTGGTCGGGCTAATTTTCGGCGCCCAGGGTCTCGCTCAAGCAGCCATGTTCGCCACTGAGGAGGCGTGGGACATAACAACTGAGAAGCGCCCCGGGTTCGTTGACCGCCTGTCGCGCGGTGCCCGGTGGTACGCGACTTTCGGTGTCGGAATCGTCGTTTCGACGGCCATATCCTCGCTGGGCAGCCTCCTGCACTGGAGCGGAGGGCCGGCCCTGTCGTCGCTCATTTCGGTCGCCTTCGACGCCGGGCTGTTCGTAATCCTGTTCCGGATAGTCACCCCCGAACACCTCGCCTTGCGCTACGTAGTGCCGGGTGCCGTCGTCGCCGGGGTTGCATGGGGTGTCCTGACAGGCGTCGGGGTCGGTCTAGTTCCACTCCTCGCCCATTCGAACGCCCTTTACGGCACGTTCGCGCCTGTGCTGGGAGGGCTTGCGTTCATCTACCTGATGGCACGGATATCGATCCTGTGCATCGAGGCTAACGCCGTCCGCGAGAAGCGGCTCTGGCCGCGCTCGCTCGACGGTAAGAACCCGACCGAAGCGGACGTCTTGGCGAGATCGCTCAAGGCGGCGTCGGAGGTGCCTGCGACACCCAGGTGACGCACGTTCTCCGATCTTGACGCCCGGACTTCTGCCACGCTTGAGGGATGCTTCCTTGTCTCCCGGCCGCACGGATGGTTTCCAATGTCCGAACCGGCCATGGGCGCACGCGAGTCGACCCGTGGTCGTGGCTCGCCGACCCAGCCGATCCCGCGGTCACTGCCCACCTGAACGCCGAGAACGCGTACGCGGAGGCTGTGATGGCCCCCACCAAGGTCCTGCAAGGGGCGCTATTCGAGGCAATCCGATCGCGAACAGCGGAGACAGACGCCGGGCCGCCCTCGTGGAGCGGCGGCTGGTGGTACTACACCCGCACCGAGGCGGGCCTCCAGTACGGCATCGAATGCCGCCTCGGCGATCCCGCCCGACACCTTGACGCAGCGGCTGTTGCGGAGCTCACACGTGCGGGTCGCCCGGACGCAGAGCAGGTCCTGCTCGACCCTAACCGGCTCGCCGACTCCTCTGACTTCCTAGACGTGGGCATACTGGACGTCTCGCCGGGAGGCCGGCTCATGGCGTACGGCCTCGACCTGGACGGGTCAGAACTCTTCACCGTACGCTTTCGCGACCTGCAGACGGCTACCGACCTGGACGACGTCATCGCTGGCGCCTACTACTCGAGCGCCTGGAACGCAGCGTGTAACGCCTTCTTCTACGTCAGGCCTGACGAGGCGATGCGTCCGTGGCAAGTATGGTACCACCTCATCGGCAGCGAGGTCGCCGACGACCGCCTCGTCTACCAGGAGGACGACGAGAGGTTCTTCGTCGAGGTGTCGCTGTCGCGCTCCGAGTCCCGAATCGTCATTGCCACTGCCAGCAAGACCTCCTCGGAGGTCCGATGGCTCGACGCGGCCTCTCCCTCGCAAGATGTTGAGGCACCGCAGATCCTCATCGAAAGGCGCCCCGATGTCGAATACGACGCCGAACACGACGGGAGCGACTCGTGGCTGATCCGGATCAACCTGGCCGCCGACGCCACTCCGGCCGGCCCCGGGACCGAGCACTCCCTGTGGCGAGTGCACGAAAGTGCCGCTGACGCAATCGAATCAGTCCTGCCCCCGAGACCGGAAACGGCGGTAGTAGACGTCGATGCCTTCGCCGGTTTCATTGCCGTTACTGAGCGCTCCACGATCGACGGGTTGGAGCGTGTCCGCATCATCGACCGCTCGGGGCGACAGAGTTTCATCAACTCTCCCGAAATGCCATACGCATTGCTTTCGGCGTCCAACCCCGATTGGGCGCAACAGACATTCCGGTACGGATACACGTCGCTTGTCACACCGCGGACCTGGGTGGACCATCTAGCAAACGACACGTATGACAGTCGCGGTGCCAGCGACGACGACCGCGTCATTTGGGTCCAGAAAGTTCCCGGCTATGACCAGACCCGCTACCGTACGACGCGGATTTGGGCGACTGCAGCGGATCTGACGCGGATCCCAGTGTCGGTCGTTTGCAGAGCAGACCAACCACTCGACGGGAGTGCGCCCGGGGTGATCTACGGCTACGGGGCTTACGAAATACCGATTGAACCGACCTTCTCGGTGTCGACCCTCAACCTGCTAGACCGCGGCACAGTCTTCGCGATTGCCCACGTGCGCGGCGGCGGCGAGCTTGGCAAAAACTGGCACGAGGCAGGGCGGATGGAGCGCAAGGCGAACTCTTTCGGTGACTTCGTCGCTTGCGCCGAGGCGTTGGTCGACCAGGGCTGGATCGACCGGGACCGGATCGCCGCCCGGGGAGGCAGCGCGGGAGGTCTCCTCATGGGTGCGGTGACGAACATGCGACCCGACCTGTGGCGAGCGGTAGTCGCCGAGGTCCCTTTTGTCGACGTCGTAACGACCATGTCCGACCCTTCGCTGCCCTTGACGGTCACAGAATGGGAGGAATGGGGCGACCCGCTACACGACGCCGCATCCTTCGAAAGGATGCTCGAATACTCGCCCTACGACAACGTCGTAGGGCGCGAACAGTGGCCCGCAATGTACGTAACCGCTGGACTCAACGATCCCCGCGTCGGCTTCTGGGAACCCGCTAAGTGGGTGGCGAAACTCAGGTGGGCCGGGGCCGGAACAGATGACCGCCCGGTGGTCTTGTTCACCGAGATGGGCGCCGGCCACCAGGGCCCGTCAGGCCGCTACGAAGTATGGCGCGACGAGGCCCGCGTGCAGGCTTTCTTGCTCAGCCAGCTTGGATTGGCGAGCTGACATCGCCACGCAGGTCGACGACGGTCGCATTGTGCCTTCGATCCGCGTCAGCTAGCACCGCATCGATCTCCGGTCCGATGAGCTCCTCGCGCTCCACCAGGGCGTCACGGAGAGCCTCGACAAGGTGGAGATGCTCGGACAGGATCGCCCTGACGTCGCTGCGAGCCGAGTCCAGAACCTCCTCGAGGCTCGCCCGGGCGGCGTCGTCGCTCAGGACCTTCGCAACGACGTTCGCCCCGCCGGGGCTATGAGCGGCGTCGATGGAGATCAGCGAGCCCGTCATTCCGAAGCTGCCCACCATCTGAGCCGCCATCTCGGTCGCGGCCTGCAAGTCACCCGCAACGCCGCTGCTCGTGTCGGAGAAGAAAAGCTCCTCCGCAACGAGGCCGCCCATCGCTATACGGATCAGTGCTTCGATGTCCGACTTCGTTCGAGTCCAGCGTTCCTCGCGCTCGGAATGCGCGAGCAGGCCGAGCGCGCTGCTGCGCTTGATTATCGAAAGCACTTCGAGCGTGCGATCCGGCGCGACAAGCCACGCCGTCGTCGCGTGACCCGCCTCGTGGGTCGCGATCGCGTCGCGCTCCCTCGCGCTGTACGCGACACGCTGCGCCAAACCAAGCTCTGCGGTCATCTTCGCCCGCTGCAAGTCCTCCCAGTTGAGCCGGTCATCCCCTCGTCGCAACGCCCACACAAGCGCCTCGTCGAGCAGGTGCTCCAGCATCACCGGCGAGTATCCGAAAGTCGTGCCAGCAAGCGTGTCCCGGTAAACCGGGTCGTCGAGGATCGAGTCGTGGCTCTTGCGGCCGAGGTAGAAGTCGATGATCTCACGACGGCCCTGACGGCTCGGCACGTCGACGGTGATAGTGCGATCGAAGCGCCCTGGGCGAAGCAGCGCCGGGTCCAGGTCCGCTGCCCGGTTCGTGGCGCCGATCACAAGAATGTTCGCCGGGGCGGACGCCCGCTTCTTGATCAGGTGCCCCGCCGGCAGCCAGCGGTTCATTGCATCGATGAAAGCTCCCCGCAGTCGCTCCGACGGGGGCGGTGTGTCGAAGGATTGGAGCTGGATGAGCAGTTCGTTGACGACACCGCTGATCCCCTCGCGCCCTCCCCCGCCACCGAGACCGGCCCTGGTAGCGCCGATTGCGTCGATCTCCTCGATGAAGCCGATCGCACCCCCCTCACGGCGGGCGTAGTTGCGAAGCGCACGGAAGTAGGAGCGGATCTTGCGGTTCGTCTGGCCGTAGTACATCGACTGGAATGCCGACGACGACACGAACAGGAACGGGACCCCGGCCTCCGCCGCCATCGCCTTGGCTATGTACGTCTTGCCGGTTCCGGGCGGTCCCTCGAAGAGGACAGCGCGTCGCGGTGTGCCGCCCATGCGCTCCTTGAAGGTCTTGTGAGCGAGGAACAAGTTGAGGGTCTTTACGACCTCCTCGACGACCACGTCGTTACCTTTCACGTCGCCTAGCCCCACCCCGATCTCCTCAGGCCGGTAGAGGATGTGCGGCGAGCGCCCCGCACCCACAAGCGGGACCGCCATCACAACCACGAGCAGCGCGATCAAGGCGAGCGAAGGACCGTACAGCCCGACGTTTCCCGGCAGGTGCGGTCCGCGCAAGCTAACGATGGACAGATCGCTTGCCACAAGGACGCAAAGCAACACCGCGAGAAGCACCGCCAGCCGCCTGAAGCGGCGCTGGCGGTTTCGCTCGCGGGTCTCCGTTACGTCAGCTGACCGGATTACATCGGGATGAGAGAGAACGAGGCTTTCCATAGGGCTCCATGTGGTCGATTCACTGGCGCACAGAGAAAGGTTCTCCTAGCCCGCCGCTTCAACCGTATTGGCATGCGAAGGCCAAGTCGATGGGTTGCGGTCCTCTTTCCCCGATTTCGTCACAGCGAAATGCGAAGCCCCTCGTAGGCGCCGATGACCTCGGGCCCCGAAGGTCCAGAGGCTTTGGCCACTTCCTCCACGATGGCGTCCAGGCACTCGTCGCTGTGCGCCGGATCGTGATGGAATAAAGCGAGCCGTCGAGCCCCCGAGCGCTGCGCCACCGCCAGCGCGTATTGCATCGTGCAATGCCCCCAGTCGGATTTTTCGGCAAATTCCTGCGGCGTGTACTGCGCATCATGGATGAGCAGGTCGGCGTCTCGCGCCAGTTCGAGTACGCCCTGATCGACCGACGCGAGGTCCCTTGGGGCCTGATGGTCGCTTATGTAAGTCACCACTCTGCCTTGCAGCTCGACCCGGTAGCCGACCGTAGGACCGCAGTGCGGGACTGGTCGCACCATCACATTCGCGCCACCAACCGGAAACTCACCGTGGAGGGCCTCGTGGAACACATACATGCCCCGCAGGCCGTTGAGCGTCACCGGAAAGTACGGAGGGCGGATCAAGCCATCGATTGCCTCTGTGAGGGTCGTGTCTCCCGGAGGGGGCCCGTAGACGTCGAGCCTCGCGCCGACACGGTCTGCCGGAGGGAAAAAGGGCAGGCCTTGCACATGATCCCAGTGGATGTGGCTCACGAGGGCCGTTCCCTCGAACGAACCGTCTAGGGGTTGCGTGTCAGCGAACGCACGGAGCCCTGTACCAAGATCGAAAATCAGCGGTGTCTGTCCCTCGGCGGTCACCGCAACGCAGGCAGTGTTGCCGCCGTAGCGGCGGGTTCCTTCCGACGGGCACGGGCACGACCCTCGAACCCCGTAGAAGGCAACGTCGACCATCGAGGTCAATCCCACCCTGCGTCGTCGTAGGGGCGCCGGCGTTGGGGAGCAGATGCCGCCTTCCACACCATGACACGACGTCGGAAGTAGCAGACCTCCTCGCTGCGCTGGTTGAACCCCTTGGTCTCCACGGTGATGATCCCCCGGTCGTCCCTGGTCGTCGACTCCCTCCTGTCTAGCACCCTCGACTCCGCATAGATGGTGTCACCGTGAAAGGTGGGCTTCTGGTGGCGTAGCTCGGTGA